>NZ_JBSFGJ010000204.1:0-16424 GCF_053596515.1 Nonomuraea sp. NPDC001684 | reverse complement strand
CCTCCGGATCGGAGGTGGAGGTCCACATGCCCGTCATGGTGGCAGGCGGTGGCCTCCGGCTTCAAAGGGATTGCTAGGCCGCCGCCTCCAGGTAGGGCGCCCATTGTGGATCGCCGACGAGCGAGGCGCCGATGAGCCGCCAGTGGGCGCCCCTCGGCACCGCCGGGAGGACGCGCAGCGTCCATCCCAGCTCCTCCAGGTATTTGTCGGCCTTGCGGTGGTTGCACGTCGTGCACGAGGCGACGCAGTTCTCCCACGTGTGGGTGCCGCCGCGCGATCTCGGGATCACGTGGTCGATGGTCTCGGCCCGCTGCCCGCAGTAGGCGCAGCGGTAGTCGTCGCGCCGCATGAGGGCGGCCCTGGTCAGCGGGATTCGGGACCGGTAGGGGATGCGGACGTATCTGCGGAGCCTGATCACCGAAGGCACGTCGAGGGTGCAGCTCGCCGAGCGGAGCTGGGCGCCCCGCCCGTCGCGGTGCACGACGTCGGCCTTCTCCCGCAGCACCAGGACGATGGCCCGGTGGAGCGAGAGCGTGGTGAGCGGCTCGTAGGTGGCGTTGAGCAGCAGGACCTGGCGCGTCATCGGGCCTCTCCCTGCCGCGCGCGTATCAAAGGGGACATGCCGTGGCATGTCCCGCCTGTCGGCCCCTCCTGGGGCACTGGTGCTTCCGTCACATGGACCTCCGCCGGACGGTCCAGCGGATGGTCACCACGGCACCGTCCTGTCACCAAGTCTGGCGTTAGCCGTAGCGTCCCCGCCACCCCATAATCTTCAAGCCGGAATGACCAGAGGGACACACGTTACGTTTTATGCCCGCTTCACCAGCGCTTTACGCCCCCACCTTGGCAGTAGGGTTCCTGGCATGACGCGAGAGCCTTATCCGACGGCACGCCGCGAAGACGTCGTCGACATCCTGCACGAAACGCCCGTCCCCGACCCGTACCGGTGGCTGGAGGACCCTGACAGCCCGGACACCAAGGAGTGGCTGCTCGCGCAGGCCGAGCTGTTCAACGCCAGCCGTGGCGAGCAGCGGTTCAAGGACCGCATCGCCGAGCTGCTGCGGTCCGGCTCGGTGGGGGTTCCGGCCTGGCGCGGGGAGCGCCGGTTCTTCTCCCGCCGCACGCCCGACCAGGAGCACGCGGTCTACTACGTGGTCGAGGCCGACGGCACCGAGCGGGCGCTGATCGACCCGATGGAGATCGACCCGTCCGGTCTCACCACGCTCGACGCCGTGCAGCCCGACAAGGAAGGGCGGCTGCTGGCGTACCAGATCTCGGTGGGCGGCGACGAGGAGTCGGTCCTCTACGTCATGGACGTCGCGACCGGGATGCGCGTCGAGGGCCCGATCGACCGCTGCCGCTACTCCCCCATCGCCTGGCTGCCCGGCGGCGAGGCGTTCTACTACGTGCGCAGGCTGCCGCGCACCGAGGTGCCGGAGAACGAGGCGCAGTTCCACCGCCGCGTCTACCTCCACCGCGTCGGCACCTCGACCGAGGACGACGTGATGATCTTCGGCCAGGGGCTGAAGATGACCAACTACTACGGCGTCTCCGTCTCGCGCGACGGCCACTGGCTCCAGGTCTCGGCGCACGAGGGCACCGCGCCGCGCAACGACCTGTGGGTGGCCGACCTGACCGCCTCGCCCGCCGACTCCCCCGACCTGAAGGTCGTGCAGGAGGGCGTCGACGCGCAGACCGCCCTGGTGTTCGGCCGCGACGGCCGGCTCTACGTCCACACCGACAGGGACGCCTCCCGCGGCCGGGTGTGCGTGACCGACCCGGCCGACCCCGGCTACGAGACCTGGCGCGACCTGATCCCCGAGGACCCCGAGGCGGTGCTGTCCGACTTCGCCATCCTCGACGACCTGGAGCGCCCGGTCATGCTGGTGGGCTGGACCCGCCACGCGATCAGCGAGATCACCGTCCACGACCTGGCGACCGGCGAGCGGGTCGGCTCGGTGCCGACGCCGGGGCTGGGCACGATCGGCGGCATCTCCGAGCGTCCCGAGGGCGGCTTCGAGGCGTGGTTCGGCTACACCGACAACACCACGCCGCCGACGATCCAGCGCTACGACGCCCGCACGGGCGAGACCACGCTGTGGGCCGCCTCGCCGGGCGCGGTCGAGGTGCCGCCGGTGCGCACGTCGCAGGTGGTGTACCGGTCCAAGGACGGCACCGACGTCCGGATGCTGATCATCTCCCCCGCCGACGAGCGGCCCGGCCCCCGGCCCACGATCCTGTACGGCTACGGCGGCTTCGGCCTGTCCATGACCCCCGGCTACTCGGCCTCGATCCTGGCCTGGGTCGAGGCGGGCGGCGTCTACGCCATCGCCAACCTGCGCGGCGGCGGCGAGGAGGGCGAGGACTGGCACCGCGCGGGCATGCTGGCCAACAAGCAGAACGTGTTCGACGACTTCCACGCCGCGGCCGAGCACCTCATCGAGACCGGCGTCACCACCCGCGAGCAGCTCGGCATCTCCGGCGGCTCCAACGGCGGCCTGCTGGTGGGCGCCGCGCTGACGCAGCGTCCCGACCTGTACGCGGCCGTGGTCTGCTCGGCTCCGCTGCTCGACATGATCAGGTACGAGAAGTTCGGCCTCGGCGCGACCTGGAACGTCGAGTACGGCAGTGCCGACGACCCCGAGCAGTTCGGCTGGTTGTGGGGGTATTCGCCCTACCACCGGGTCGAGGAGTCGGTGGCCTACCCGGCGACGTTGTTCACCGTCTTCCAGTCCGACACGCGGGTGCACCCGCTGCACGCCTGGAAGATGTGCGCGGCGTTGCAGCACGCCTCCACGGCCGGGCGGCCGGTGCTGCTGCGCAACGAGGCCGAGGTGGGCCACGGCGCCCGCTCGGTGAGCCGGACGGTCGACCTGTCGGCCGACACGCTGACCTTCCTCGCCCAGCACACCGGTCTGTAGTGTCGCAGGCATGAGCAGCCTGGGGCCGGCCGTCGTCGAGGCCGTCCCCAGCGCTGCGCTGCGGCCGTACGTCACCCGGCTCTGCGCCTACAGCGAGCACTATCCCGCGCCCGTCACGCGCGCCGAGGCCGCCCTTCCCGGGGCGGTGCTCATCCTGGGCGTCGGCGCGCCGATGGAGGCTTACGGTGAGCGGGTCAGGGCGTTCGCGGGCGGGCTCGCCGACCGGTTCGCGGTCACCCGCGTCGAGGGGCCGTGCGAGGGCGTGGAGGTGGTGCTCACGCCGTTCGGGGCGCGGCGGCTGTACGGGCTGCCGATGCGTCACCTGACGAGCCGGGTGGTCCCGGTGGAGGCGGTGCTCGGGCCGTGGGCCGGGGAGCTGCTCGACCGGCTGGCCGCGACGCCGTCGTGGCGGGAGCGGCTGGCCCTGACCGACCGGCTGCTGACCGCGCGCATCCTGGCCGGGCCGCAGGTGGGCCCCGAACTGCCGTGGGCGTGGGCGCGGCTGCTGGAGTCGGGCGGGCGGCTCGGCGTGTCGTCGCTGGCCGCGTCGCTGGGCTGGAGTCATCGGCATCTGGTGGCCCGCTTCCACGACCAGGTCGGGCTGGCCCCCAAGACGGCGGCCCGGGTGATCAGGTTCGGCCGGGCGGCGCGGCTGCTGCGCTCCGGCAGGCCGATCGCCGCGGTCGCGGCCGAGTGCGGCTTCTACGACCAGGCCCATCTCAACCGGGAGTTCCGGGCGCTCGGCGGCACCACGCCCGGTCAGATTCGTCCAAGACCCGCGGGCGGGCCGGCGGACATGCTGGAGCCATGAAACGCACTGTCTACGCACTGGCCCGCTACCAGCACCCGCAGGCGGCGCTCGACTTCCTGACCGCGGCGTTCGGGTTCCGGGTGCACGAGTCGTCGAAGGACGAGTCCGGGGTCGTCGAGCACGCCGAGCTGTTCGTCGAGGACGACCTGATCATGATCGGCCGGGGGAAGCCGGGCGGGCCCGGCGTCTACATCGCGGTCGACGACGTCGACGCCCACCACGATCACGCCAGGGCCGCGGGGGCCGTGATCACCATGGAGCTCACCGACCAGCCGTACGGCTCGCGCGAGTACGGCTGCAAGGACCCCGAAGGCAACTCCTGGTTCTTCGGGACGTACCGCCCGTAACCCCCTCGGAAAGGGGTCAGCGGGGGAAGACGACGGTCTTGTGTCCGTCGAGCAGGACGCGCTGCTCGGCGTGCCACTGGACCGCGCGGGCCAGCGCCACGCACTCCACGTCGCGCCCGATGCGCACGAGGTCGTCCGGCGAGTGGCTGTGGTTGACCCGGGCGACCTCCTGCTCGATGATCGGCCCCTCGTCGAGGTCGGAGGTCACGTAGTGGGCCGTGGCGCCGATGAGCTTGACGCCCCGGTTGTGGGCCTGGTGGTAGGGCTTGGCGCCCTTGAACGACGGCAGGAACGAGTGGTGGATGTTGATCGCCCGCCCGGCCAGCTTCTCGCACAGGTCCTCCGACAGCACCTGCATGTAGCGGGCCAGCACCACCAGGTCGACCTGGTAGTGCTCGACCAGCGCCAGCACCTCGGCCTCCTGCCTCGGCTTGGTCTCGGGCGTGATCGGCAGGTGGTGGTAGTCGATGCCGTACGACTGGGTGAGCGGGCGCAGGTCGGGGTGGTTGGAGGCGACCGCGACGACCTCGATGCCGAGCGTCTTCGACCTGACCCGGTAGAGCAGGTCGTTGAGGCAGTGGTCGAACCGGCTGACCATGATCAGCACGCGCGGCTTCCTGGCCACGTCGCGCAGCCTGAACTCCATGGCGAAGTCGGGGGCCAGGGCGGCGAAGGCGGCGCCCAGCTCGTCCTCGCCGAGCGGGCCGGAGAACTGCACGCGCATGAAGAACCGCTGGGCGACCCGGTCGCCGAACTGCTGGCTCTCGATGATGTTGCACCCGTGCGCCGCCAGCAGGCCGGAGACGGCGGCCACCACGCCGGGGCGGTCGGGGCAGGACAGGGTCAGGATGTACTCGGCGTGGCTGCTCATGCCTTCACTCTCGCGGACGTGGGATCGTAGGGCGCCTTGAGGCTGATCTGGGCAGAGTACAGGTCGCCGGCCACGTCGACCTCCACCTTCTCCAGCGTGACGCCGCCTTCCTGCGAGACCTCGGTGACGAAGCCCAGCGCCACGGACCTGCCGAGCGTGGGGCTGTGGGCCGCCGAGGTGACGTAGCCCACCGGGACGCCGTCGGACAGCAGGGACTCGCCGCCCCACAGGTGTGCGGCGGGGTCGTCCAGCACGATCGAGACTACCCTGCGCGACGGCGTCTCCAGAGCGTGCCGCGCTCCCCGGTAGCCGCCGCTCTTCTTGCAGGTGAAACGCAGTCCGGCGGCGGCGGGGGTGATCTCGGGGCCCAGCTCGCGGCCCCAGGCGCGGTAGCCCTTCTCGATGCGCATGGCCTCGATGGCGTAGTGACCGGCCTGGGTCAGCCCGCCGGCGCCCATGAGCGTCTCGTGCACGGTGACGGCGAACTCGGCGGGCACGTACAACTCCCAGCCCAGCTCGCCCACGTACGTGACGCGGGTGGCGCGCACGGTGGCGTGACCGAGGTCGACCAGCCGGGACGTGCCGAAGTCGAAGGCGGAGAAGTCGGACTTCGACACCGACTGCAGGATCGTCCTGGACGAGGGGCCCATCACGCCGAAGACCGCGTACGCGCCGGTGACGTCCACCAGGACCGCCCGCCGGTCGCCGAGGCCCTTGGAGATGTGGTCGAAGTCCCTGGTGGTCTGGGCCGAACCGGTCACGATCAGGTACTCGTCGCGGGCCACGCGCGTCACCGTCAGGTCCGACTCGTAGCCGCCCCGGTCGTTGAGCAGGCCGGTGTAGACGACCCGGCCGGGCTCGACGTCCACGTCGGCGGTGCACAGCCACTGCAACGCCTCCATGGCCTCGGGGCCCTTGAGGACGAACTTGGAGAAGGCCGTCTGGTCGAACAGCGCCGCCGCGTTCCGGCAGGCCGCCACCTCGGCGTCCACGTACGGCTGCCATCCCGGCCGCCCGAACGTGGACGGCGTGGCGGGCCCGAAGTAGTTGACCCGCTCCCAGCCCATCTTCGACCCGAAGCGCGCCCCGGCCTGCGCCAGCAGGTGGTGGACCGGCGAGCGGCGCAGCGGCCGGGCGGTCTCCGGCTCCCGGTCCGGCCAGGACATCGCGTAGTGCAGCCCCAGCGTCTCGGTGACCCGGTCGCGCAGCCAGGTGTCGTTGCCGGCCCAGCGGGCGAAGCGCCGGATGTCGGCGGGCCACAGGTCGCCGGTCGGCTCGCCGTTCACGATCCACTCGGCCAGCGCGCGGCCGGCGCCGCCCGCCGAGGCGATGCCGGCCGAGTTGAACCCCGCGCCGACGAACAGGCCGCGCACCTCGGGGGTCTCGCCGAGCAGGAACATGTTGTCGGGCGTGAAGCTCTCCGGCCCGTTGTAGAACATCCTGATCCCGGCGCTCTCCAGCGCCGGGACGCGCTGGATCGCGTTCTCCATGATGATCGCGAACTGGTCCCAGTCCGCCTCCAGGAGCTGGAACTCGAAGGGGTGGGGGATGCCGTCCATGCCCCAGGGCTTGGCGTCCGGCTCGAAGCCGCCCACGACCAGGCCGCCGACCTCCTCCTTCAGGTAGGCGTAGCCGTCGGGGTCGCGCAGCACGGGCAGGTCGGGGCGCACGCCGGGGATGCGTTCGGTGACCACGTAGTAGTGCTCGGCCGAGTGCAGCGGGACGGTCGCGCCGGCCATCCTGCCGACCTCCTTGGCCCACTGTCCGGCGCAGTTGACCAGCACCTCGGTCTCGATGTGCCCCTCGGAGGTGTGCACGCCGCGCACGGCGCCGTCGCGCACGGTGACGCCGGTGACCCGGACCCGCTCGATCACCTGGACGCCGTGCCGCTGGGCTCCCCTGGCCAGCGCCTGCGTGAGGTCCGCCGGGTTGGCCTTGCCGTCGCCGGGCAGCCAGACGCCGCCCACCAGGTCGTCGGTGCGCATGACCGGCCACAGCTCGCCCGCCTCGCGCGCGCTGACGACCTCGGCCTGGATGCCGTAGTTCCGGGCGGCGGCCGCGGTGCGCCGCAACTGGGTCATGCGCTCGGGGGTGCGGGCCACGCTGACGCTGCCGCACTGCTTCCAGCCGGTGCCGAAGCCGGTCTCGGCCTCCAGGCGGGCGTACAGGTCGGTGCTGTACTTGATCAGCCTGGTCATGCTCTCGGTGCTGCGGAGCTGGCCGACGAGCCCGGCGGCGTGCCAGGTGGTGCCGCAGGAGAGCTGCCCCTGTTCGAGCAGCACGACGTCGGTCCAGCCCAGCTGGGCCAGGTGGTAGGCCACGCTGCAGCCCGCGATGCCGCCGCCGATGATCACGACCTGTGCCCGGGAGGGCAGGGATGTCAAGAGATGCTCCTCAAGCGATTGATCCCCGGCCAGCTGCGGACGTTGCGCAGCATGGCGATGAACGCCTGCTCGGCGGGCCCCAGCAGCCGGTCGCGGCGGTGGGCCAGCACGATGGGGCGGGGCTTGGGCGCGGGCAGCACCTCCAGGGCCGCCAGCCGCCCGTCGGCGAGCTCCTGCTCGACGCAGTGCTCGGACACCAGTGAGACGCCGAGCCCCGCGGCGACCGCCTGCTTGATCGTCTCCGGGCCCCAGATCTCGCTGCGGCCGGCCTCTTCGAGCCCCCACGTCTCCAGCGCCTGCTCCTGCAGCTCGCGGGTGGAGGAGCCGGGCTCGCGGATGAGGAAGAACTCGCCCGTCAGGTCGGCGGGCTCGGCGCGGCCCTTGCTGGACAGCCGGTGGCCCGGCTGGGTGATGACGACGAGCCGGTCCTCCAGGATCGGCTCGCTGACGAGCTGCGCCGCGCCGGGCTCGCCGGCCAGCACCGCGACGCCGATCTCGCCGTCCACCAGGCCGCGCTCGACCCGCTGGCCGTTGCCGACCTGGATGCCGAGCTCGATGCCCGGATGACGGTCGCGGAAGGCGGCCAGCAACGGCGGCAGGAGGTACGTGCCGACGGTGGTGGTGCCTCCCGCGACCAGCTTGCCGGTCTGCAGCCCGGAGACCTGCCGGATGGCGGCCACGGCCTCGTCGGCCAGCAGGAACACCCGCCTGGCGTACTCCAGCATCACCTCGCCCTCGGGGGTGAGCCTGATGCGGGCGCCGCTGCGGTCGATCAGTGTGGCGCGCAGCGCCTGCTCAAGCTGCCTGACCTGGTGTGACACGGACGGCTGGCTGAGGTAGAGCTTCTGCGCGGCGGCCGAGAAGCCGCCGCACTCCACGACCGTCATGAAGATCCAGAGCCGGTGCAGGTTGAGCTGCATGTCGTCGTTAACCCCTAGCTGCCTCGATCGACTCTCGGAGCGCGTCCTCAAGCTGTTCCAGCCGGTGCCAGGGGATCTCACCCATCGTGCAGATCCTGAAGAAGTCCGCGGAAAGTTGCCCCTGACCGGCGTAGATAACGTAACCGCGCTTTTTGAGCTCATCATGAAGCGCCGCATAAGTTACGTTTTCGGGGAGATGAAGCATTGTTACGGTGTTTGACCTGAATTGTTCATCAACGAGGATTTCCAGGCCGAGCCGCGCGAACTGGCCGCGGACGAGGGCCGCCCGCTCGCGGTACAGCCGGGTCCGCGCCGCGAAGCCGCCCGCCTCCTCGTACTCCTTGATCGCCTCGTCGAGGGAGTAGCAGACCTGCACGGCCGGGGTGAACGGCACGTCGCCCTTGCGCTGACCGGCCAGGTAGCTGGCGGCGTTGAGGTAGAGGCTGCGCGCGGGCGCCTCCTGGATCCGCTCGATCGCGGCCTCGCTGCACAGGATGAACGACATGCCGGGCAGCCCGTGCAGGCCCTTGTTGGCGGTGCCGCAGACGACGTCCGCCCTGACCTGCGCCAGGTCCTGGTCCTCGATCGCGGTGCCGCTGATCGCGTCGATCACGAACAGCGCGCCGTGCTCGGCCACGACCTCGCCGATCTCCTTGATCGGGTTGATCAGGCCGGTCGTGGTCTCGTGGTGCACGCAGACCACGGCGTCCACGTCGTCGCGCCCGGCCAGCGCCGCCCGGACGGCCTCGGGGTCGGCCGGTACCGTCCAGTCGCTCCTGACCTCGTGGAACGGGATGCCGTGCGCCTTCGCGATCTTGATCATCCGGTCGCCGTAGACGCCGTTGTTCACGACGAGCACGCCGCGTCCCGCGCGGACGGAGCTGATGACCGCCATCTCCATGGCCGCGGTTCCCGACCCGGTGACCAGCAGCGCCTCGTGCGTGCCGCCGAGGTTCAGGCACCGGGGCAGGGCCTCGCGGATCCTGAACAGCAACTCCGTGAACTCGGGCTCGCGGTGGCAGAGGTCGCCGCGAAGCAGGGCGTCCTTGACCCGCTTCGACGTACATGCGGGCCCGGGATTCAACAGAATGAGTTCTTCGTCCATCAATCCACTCGATCTTGGGTAGTTATCCGGCATTACGGACGCTATCCGGGGTGGCGCCGCACGGGACAGCCGCCTTTCACCTATGAGGGCCATAAGGGAATCGGGCTTGTCCGTGCCGAGCAGCGCCGACTGGGATGGGACACGTGCCGTTGGAGACCGTCGTACTGATCGGGGTCGCGGGGCTGTTCGCCGTCGTGTCCGGGATCAACGACGGCGGGGCGCTGCTGGCGACCGGGCTCAAGCTGCCGGTGATCAGGCCGGCCGTCGGCATCCTCGCGCTCGTGCTGCTCGTCACGGTGGTCCCGCTGGTCACCCACCAGGTGGCGCTGACGTTCGTGAACCGGCTGGCGGGCTTCCACGCCCCCGGCGGCCAGGCCGCGATGACCGTGGGCGTGCTCTGCGCGCTGGCGGTGGTGTTCACGCTCAGCGCGAAGGGCCGGCCGACCAGCCTCACGCTGGCCGTGGTGGGCGGGCTCACCGGGGCCGGGCTGGGGTGGGGGCTGCCGGTGTCGGGCGGCTCGGTGGCGCTCGTGCTGGTCTTCGGGCTGGCCGCGCCGTTCGTGGGGGCGCTGCTGTCGTGGCTGCTCATCCGGCTGCTCGTCCGGGTGACCGACGCGCCCGGCCTGACCCGCTGGCACTGGGCCGGGTTCCTGCTCCAGACGCTCGCCTACGCGGCCAACGACGGGCAGAAGATGCTGGCCGTCTTCATGATCGCGCTCGGCTTCCAGGGCGCGCCCCTGGCCTGCACCTCGCTGGTGGCGGTGCTGTTCGGGCTCGGCGCGCTCTACGGGCTGCCCAGGGCGGGCCGTACGCTGAGCCGCGAGATCATCGTCTCCCGGCCCGCGCACGGCGTCGCGGCCGAACTGGCCGCGGGCACCGCCGTGCTCGCCTGCGCCGCGCTGGGTATGCCCGTGAGCATGACGCAGGCCGTGGCCGGCGGGCTGGTCGGCGCCGGGGTCGCGCAGGGCGGCGGCCGCGTCCGCTGGTACGCCGCCGTCAAGATCGTCGTGGCCTGGCTGCTGACGCTCCCGCTGAGCGGCCTGCTGGCCACGACGGCGGCGTTCGTCCTGAAGGGGCTGAGGGGGACGTGGTGAAGCGATGGCGCCGGATCCGTGACCTCATGACCGGCCGCATGGACGGCGCGCTCACCGGCGCCCTGCTCGGCCAGCTCAAGGCCACCAAGCAGGGCGCGTGGCTGGCGATGGCCATGATCGGCGGCGAGGTCGGCAGGACCGGCGCGCACGAGCGGATGCGCGCGATCGAGCACCTCGGCGACGAGGAGCGCGCCCGCCTGGTCGAGGAGCTCAAGACCGCGCTGGTCACGCCCATCGACCCCGAGGACCTGTTCCGCCTGTCGCGCTCGATCGACGACGTGCTGGACTCGCTGCGGGACTTCGTGCGCGAGTCGCACCTGTACCGGGTGCCCGACCAGATCCGCTTCACGCCGCTGCTCGACCAGGTCATCGTGGGCATCGACGCCCTGGAGAGCGCCGTGCGCGGCCTGGCCGCCCGGCCCTCGGCGGTGGTGCAGGACGCCCTGGAGGCCAAGAAGGCCGGCGGCGCGATCCGGCGCATGTACCAGTACGAGATCTCCCGGATCTTCTCCGGCGAGGTCACCTCGGACGCGCTCAAGCAGCGCGAGCTGGTGCGCCGCCTGGAGATCGTGGGCATGGCCATCGGCGAGGCGGCGGACGCCATCGCCGACGGCGCCATGAAACGCTGACCGTCAGGCCGCCCGCCCGGCGAAGGCGTCGACGCCGGTCAGCTCGGCCGACAACCGCCACAGGCGGGCGGCCTGCTCGGGGTCGGTGGCATGGGGATGGACCCCGCCGCCGGAGCCGTCGGCCGGCTCGGCGATGTCGCAGTCTTCGCAGTAGACCCCGCCCATGCCGTCGAGCTGCGGCGAGGTGGCCGCCCACAGCTGGGTGGCCGCGCCCTGCTCAGGGCTCTTGAAGCCGGGATTGAGCAGGTTGCCCTGCTCGTCGATCCAGCCCGCCTCGACCATCTCCTGCTTGGTCAGGTGGCGCTGGAGCGGGGTCAGGATGCCGCCGGGGTGCACCGCGAACGCCCGCACCCCCGCGTCCTTGGCCAGGGCGTCGAGGTGCACGGCGAACAGCACGTTGGCCGTCTTCGCCTGGCCGTAGGCCTGCCACTTGTCGTAGCCGCGTTCGAACATCACGTCGTCCCAGCGCATGCCGGAGCGCCGGTGGCCGGCGGAGGAGACGGCCACGACCCGGCCGCCGCCGCGCTCGACGGCCGGCCACAGGCGGTTGACCAGCGCGTAGTGGCCGAGGTGGTTGGTGGCGAACTGGGCCTCCCAGCCGGGGCCGACCCGCGTCTCGGGACAGGCCATGATGCCGGCGTTGTTGATCAGGAGGTGCAGGTCGCGGCCGGAGGCCAGGAACTCCTCGGCGAAGCGCCGCACGCTGTCGAGGTCGCCCAGGTCGAGCTCGCCCACCTCGACGCGGTCGATGCCGGCCAGGGCCTCCTCGGCCGCGCCGCGACGCCGGGCCGGGACGACGACCTGGGCTCCGGCGTCGCTGAGCGCGCGGGTGGTCTGCAGGCCGAGGCCGGAGTAGCCGCCGGTGACGAGCGCGACCCTGCCGGTGAGGTCGATGCCCTTGAGCACCTCGTCCGCGGTGCTTCTCGCGCCGAAACCCGAACCGATCCTGTGCTGAGGCGTTGTCATGGGACCGACGTTACGAATTGAAGTGCGCTCTAAGTCAAACCGACCCGCCGGGCCGCCCGCCCGGATCAGAGGCCGAGGGCCGGGGCCAGGCGCTGGAGCTGGCCCAAGGCGTCGTCGAGGTCGGGGACGCCCGGCGACAGCGGCTGGACGGCCACGTGGTCGGCCCCGGCGTCGAGGTGGGCCCGCAACCGCGCGGCGACCTGCCCTTCGTCGCCCCAGGCCACGATGGCGTCGGCCAGCCGGTCGCTGCCGCCGCCCGCGAAGTCGGCGTCGGTGAAGCCCAGGGCGCGCAGGTTGCCCAGGTAGTTGGGCAGGGTCAGGTAGTAGGCCAGGTGGGCGCGGGCGATCTCGCGGGCCCTTGCCGGGTCGGTCTCCAGCACCACGGCCTGCTCGGGCACCAGCAGCCGGTTCGCGCCGAGGACGCGGCGGGCCTGCTCGGTGTGCTCGGGCGGCACGAAGTAGGTGTGGGCGCCGTCGGCCCGGTCTCTGGACAGCTCCAGCATCCGGGGCCGCAGCGCCGCCAGCAGCCGGGGCGCCCGCGCCGCGGGCAGGCCCTCCTCGGCGGCGTCCATGCCGTCGAGGTAGGCGCGCATCGCGCTCAGCGGCTTGTCGTAGGCGTGGCCGCGGCTGCCGACCAGCGGGCCGTGGCTGACCCCGATGCCCAGCACGAAACGGCCGGGGAAGGCGTCGGCCAGCGTCTTCGCGCCCGCCGTCATGCCCGTCGCGTCGCGGCCCCAGATGCTGGCGATGCCGGTCGCGACCGCGACGCGGGTGGTGGCCGCCAGCAGGACGGCCGCGGTGGTGAGCGGCTCCTTGCTCTGCCGGCCCTCGTTGATCCACACGGAGCCGTAGCCCAGCCGCTCGATCTCGGCCGCCGCGCGCCGCGCCTGCTCGGCGGGGGCCTTGCCGATCAGCGGATGCCACACCCCGAAGTGCCCGGTCTCCATGGCCGCTCCCTCGACTAGAATGTTCGATCGAGATGGAACACTACACCAATGTTCGACCGCCATCGAACAGAGCGCGCGGCCTGACCCACACCTCGCCCGTCGAGGTGTCGCTGCAGGCCGCCCTCGACGCGCTCGGCGACCCGGTCCGCCGCCGCATCGTCCGCGAGCTGGCCGGGGAGCCCGACTGGGCGCGCGCCTGCGGCACGTTCGCCCACCTGCCGGTGGCCAAGTCCACGCTCAGCCACCACTTCGGGGTGCTGCGCCAGGTCGGCCTGCTGGAGCAGCGCGACGAAGGCGCCCGCCGGCTCAACCGGCTGCGCCGCGCGGAGTTCGACGAACGTTTCCCCGGCCTGCTCGCCCTCGTCGTCGAGGAGCCGGAGGGCGCCTAGGGCATGCGGCGGCCCGGGCGGGTAGAGGCAGGCCCATGCAGATGCGCCCGTTCGCCCGTAACCTCCTCGCCACCACGGCCGCGGTCACCGTCACGGCCACGCTCGGCAGCCTGGCCACCTCCTCCGGCTCGGCCTGGTACCGCCGGCTGCGCAAGCCCCGCTGGCAGCCGCCCAGCCAGGCGTTCGGCCTGGTCTGGACGCCGGTCTACGCCCTCATCGCCTACGCCGGCGCGCGCGCCCTGACCAGCGGCGACGACCGGGCCGGCCTGGCCCGCGCCCTGGGCGCCAACCTCGCGCTCAACGCCGCCTGGACCCCGCTGTTCTTCGGCGCCCGCTCCCCGCGCCTGGCGCTGGCCGACATCGTCGCGCTCGACGCGGCCAACCTCGTGCTGCTGCGCCGCTTCCTGCGCGCCGACCGCCGCGCCGGGCTGGCCCTGCTGCCCTACGTCGGCTGGACGGCCTTCGCCACCGCGCTCAACGCCTCCATCGCCGCCCGCAACCCCTGACCGGAACCCCGCCCGAAGGCGGGGCCCCGCCCGCGCGGTCAGGAGACGCGCAGGTCGTCCACCGCCCAGTACCAGTTGTTGGTCGCGTCGAAGTAGTGGAACTTGACCCTCATCGACCTGGCCCCGGCCGGCACGGCCACCGCGAGCGACTCGTTCCTGGCGACCGCGTCGGCCGTGTAGTTCTTCACCAGCGTGTCCGCGCCGCCGTCGAACGACACGAGCACCTGCGCCTTCTGCGCGCCGTCCGCGCGGTAGTGGGTGGCGTAGGCGAGGGTGACGGACGTCCGGCCGGTCACGGTGTAGGCGGGCGAGACGAGCGTCGAGTCGAACGTCCCGGTCCCGTGCGCCTTGTCGTCCCACTCGTCGGAGTCGGCCACCGCGAAGGTGCCCCTGGACCGGACGTTCAGCTCCCGCTGCTGGTCACGGGCCGCCCGCGACCAGAACTCGTCCGTGGTGAACGCCCAGCCACGCCACTCCTGAACGCCCCCTGACGGCATCCTGGACGCGTCCGCCGACCAGCCCGCGGGCGGCGTGTGCGAGTAGCCGAGCACGCCGGCCGGGATGCCGGTCTCGTCGGTCCTGCCGGACAGCGCGACGCCCTCGAACGGGTCGCCGGTCCTGGTGTCGACGCGCCGGCCGTCGATCCCGCCCGGCACGGCCAGCCCCAGCCCGGTGAAGACCGCGGCCGTCACGTCCACCAGGCGCGTGTCGGCCGGCCGCGCCCCGGCGGCGATGCCCGGCCCGGACGCCAGGACGAACGTGCGACGCTCCTCGATCGAGGACCCGCCGTGCCCGCCCGCGTCGGTGTGCCCGTGGTCGGTGGCCACGATCACCGTCCAGCGCTCGCTCGCGTACGTCGGTCTGGCCCTGACCGCGGCCAGCAGCCGGCCGATCCGGGCGTCGGCGTCGTGGATCGCGGTCAGATAGGCGGCCGAGCCCGCGCCGCTGCCGTGCCCGGCGATGTCGATCGCGCCCAGGTAGACGAAGGCGGCGTCCGGGTTCTTCGTGCGCAGGACGGTCTCGCTGACCTGGGTGAGGCGCTCGTCCTCGGCCGGGTAGCCGTCGGCGTCGCCGTCCAGGACCACCCTGGCGTCGATCCGGGGGCCGAAGGTGCCCTGGTCGGCGAGCGGCTTCCAGTCGAGGGCGGCGTAGGTGGAGTGGCCGGCGCCGGTGTTCTCCAGCCGGGTCAGGAAGTCGGGGTAGCGGTCGTAGTGCTTGCCGGCGAAGGTGTTGTCCTTGACGCCGTGCAGGTCGGGCCAGACGCCGGTGGCGATCGTGGACCAGCCGGGGCCGCTGGAGGTGGCGGCCATCGGGCTGGTGTAGAGCAGGCTCGTGCCGAACGTGCCGCCGCTGATCAGGGCGTCGAGGTTGGGGGCGTCGGCGGGGGCGATGCGGTCGTGGCGTAACCCGTCGAGGCCGATGACCAGGACCTTGTCGCTGCTGATGCCGTTCGGGACGTCGGGCACGGGCACGGGCGCGGCCAGGGCGGTCGCGCCGTTGAGGACCTTGCCCTCGGGAGCGGGTGCGGGATCGGCCGCCTGATGCGCCAGGGCCGCCGGCGCGGGGACCGACACGGCCGCGGCCACGAGAGCGGGCAGGATGCGCCATCGTTGCATGGACGTACTCCTCGCTGAGTGCTGGGGTGATCCGGCTGAAGGATCTCCAGCGTCAGGCGGGTGCGTGAATAGCGTCTTTCCGATGGACGCCATAGAGGGAAAAGGGGGCCCAAATGGGCAGTAGCCAACGTCCCGCCGCCCGCGTCGTCTGCCTCGACCGCGACGGGCGCGTCCTGCTCATGCACTGGTACGACCCGGTCAGCGGCACGGACGTGTGGGAACCCCCGGGCGGCGGCCTCGACCCGGGCGAGACGCCGCTGGAGGCCGCCCGGCGCGAGCTGGCCGAGGAGACCGGGCTGCCCGGCTCGGCCGTCGGCCAGCACCGGGTCGACGTCGAGCGCGACTTCTCCTGGCTGGGCGTGCGTTACGTGAAGACCGAGCCGTTCTTCCTGGCCACCTTCGACGAGGCGCGCCCGCGGGTGACCCCCGCCGCGCTCACCGAGGAGGAGCTCGGCGTCTACCGCGGTCACACCTGGGCCGAGGAGATGCCGTACGGCGTCGAGCCGCCGGAACTGGCCGACGTGGTGGCCGCCCTGCGCGCCGCCGCCCGCCACTGAACCCGCCGCTGAACCCGCCGCTGAACCGCCCCGCGCGCCGCTGAACCCGCCGCTACACCTCGATCGTGCGGCCCGCCGTGGCCACCGCGAGGTCGCCCGGGTAGGACCTGGCCGCCGCCGCCAGCGCCGGCTCGGGCCGGGTGCCGGGCCACAGGTGGGTAAGCAGCAGCCGGGCGGCCCCGGCCGCCGCGGCGGTGCGGCCCGCGTCGGCGGCGCTGGACAGGTAGGGGGCGTCCTCGCCGGGCACCTGCTCGGGATAGGTCGCCTCGGCCACCAGCAGGTCGGCGCCCGCGGCCAGCGTGACGAGGTCGGCGGCAGCGACAGGTACGGAGGGATCAACGTTCAGCCTTTCTTGCCGACG
>NZ_JBSFGJ010000203.1:0-16440 GCF_053596515.1 Nonomuraea sp. NPDC001684 | reverse complement strand
GTCGCCGTCCAGCAGCCAGGACGCCTGGTAGCACAGGGCGGCGGCGTGCTTGCAGGGGTGTCCCCAGTCGGGGCAGGAGCATTCGGGCTCCAGGTCGCCGACGGTGGGCAGCAGCGGCACGGCGGCGTCCTCGGCGGCCTCGACCAGGTCGTGCGGGACGTCGCGGTCGAGCAGGGCGGCGATGTGCCCGGCCTTGGCGGCGACCTGGTCGAGGAAACGTTCCCAGGCGGCGTCGGTGAGCTGTTCGACGCGGACGACGGTGTCGTACTCGTGCTCGGTGACGGCGGCCAGCCGGCCGGGGCTGACGGTGATCGGGCCGACCTGGCCGGTCTTGGCGTAGGCGCGGCCCTTGCGCAGCAGGGTCTGGTCGAGCGAGGTGTCCTCCAGGGCCTTGATCCACGCCTGGCCCCACCAGGTGGTGGCGAAGCGGGCGCCGGCGCGTTGCGGGGGGAAGGCGGCGAATCCGCGTACGGCGGTCATCTGAGCTCCACGAGTGCGGCGAGTTCGGCGTCGGTCAGCTCGGTGAAGGCGGCCTCGCCGGAGGCCAGGACGGCGTCGGCGAGCGAGCGCTTGGCGCCGAGCATGGCGGCGATGCGGTCCTCGATCGTGCCTTCGGCGATGAGCCGGTGCACCTGGACGGGCCTGGTCTGGCCGATGCGGTAGGCGCGGTCGGTGGCCTGGTCCTCCACGGCGGGGTTCCACCAGCGGTCGTAGTGGATGACGTGGTCGGCGCGGGTGAGGTTCAGGCCGGTGCCGGCGGCCTTGAGGGAGAGCAGGAAGACGGGGACGTGGCCGTCCTGGAAGCGGGCGACCATCTCCTCGCGGCGGGCGACCGGGGTGCCGCCGTGCAGCAGCTGGGTGGCGACGCCGCGGCCGGACAGGTGGCGTTCCAGGAGCCTGGCCATGGCGACGTACTGGGTGAACACCAGCACGGCGCCGTCCTCGGCGACGATCGTGTCGACGAGCTCGTCGAGCAGTTCCAGCTTGCCCGAGCGGCCGGTCAGGCGGGGGGACGATTCGTGCAGGTAGTGGGCGGGGTGGTTGCAGACCTGTTTGAGCCCGGTCAGCAGTTTGACGATCAGGCCGCGCCGGGCCATGCCCTTGGCGTTCTCGATCTGGGTCATGCTCTCGCGGACGACGGCCTCGTACAGGGCGGCCTGTTCGGTGGTGAGGGGGACGGGCCGGTCGGTCTCGGTCTTGGGCGGCAGTTCGGGGGCGATGCCGGGGTCGCTCTTGCGGCGGCGCAGCAGGAACGGCCCGACGAGCCGGGCCAGCCGGGCGGCGGTGTCGGCGTCGCCGGACTCGACCGGTTTGGCCCAGCGGGCCCTGAAGCGGGTCAGGGGGCCGAGCAGGCCGGGGGTGGTCCAGTCGAGGATGGCCCACAGCTCGGACAGGTTGTTCTCCACGGGGGTGCCGGTGAGGGCGACGCGGGCGCCGGCGGGGATCTCGCGCAGCGCCTTGGCGGTGCTGGAGGCGGGGTTCTTGACGTGCTGGGCCTCGTCGGCGACCAGCAGCCCCCAGGGGTGGGCGCCCAGGGTGGCGGCGTCCAGGCGCATGGTGCCGTACGTGGTGAGCACGAACCCGTCGTCGGCCAGGGTGCGGGCGTTGCCGTGGTAGCGGCGGACCGGGACGCCGGGCGCGAACTTGGTGATCTCGCGTTCCCAGTTGCCCAGCAGCGAGGCGGGGCAGACCACGAGGGTGGGGCCGGTGCCGGCGCGGTGCAGGTGCAGCGCGATCAGGGTGATGGTCTTGCCCAGGCCCATGTCGTCGGCCAGGCAGCCGCCGAGGCCGAGGGAGGTCATCCTGGCCAGCCAGCGCAGCCCTTGGAGCTGGTAGTCGCGCAGGGTGGCGGCCAGGCCGGGCGGCGCCGGCACGGGTTCGGGGTCGGTGAGCCGGTCGCGCAGGTCGGCGAGCCAGGCGGTGGGTTCGACGGTGATCTGTTCGGGTTCGTCCCCGCCGTCGATCTCGACCGTGCCGGTCAGGGCCGCGCCGAGCGCCTGCAGGCCGGTCAGGGGCTTGAGGTCGCGCTGGCGGGCCTTGCGGGCCAGCGCGGGGTCGATGAGCACCCATTGGTCGCGCAGCCGCACGACGGGCCGGTGGGACTCGGCCAGCAGGTCCATCTCGGCGGCGGTCAGCGGGGCGCCGCCGAGCGCGAGCCGCCAGTTGAAGCTGGTCAGGTGGTGGCCGCTGAGGAAGGAGGGCAGGTCGGAGGGCGCGCTGTCGCGTTCGCCGACGACGGCCTGGGCGCTCAGGCCGCGGACCAGGGAGCGCGGCCAGTGGACCTCGACGCCGGCGGCGGCCAGCCGGTCGGCCGCGCCGGTCAGCAGGTCCGCCACGTCGCCGTCGGTGAGGGCGAGCTCGTCGGGCACGGCGTGCTCCAGCAGCCGTTCCAGGCGGGGCCAGGAGCGGGCGGCGCGGCGCAGGGCGAGGGTGACCTCGATCCTGGCGCGCAGGCCGAACCCGGGGTCGCGGCCCTGCCACAGGTCGGCGGCGTCCACGACGAGCGAGGGGTCGGCCAGGCCGTGCACCTGGACGACGGCCCGGAAGTCGGCCTGGGCCAGGTCGTCGGCCTCCAGGCGGAGCGAGAGCCGTACGCCGGAGTCGAGCCCGGCCGAGACCTCCTCGGCCCAGGGCCGCAGGTGGGGCACCTTGACGGGCTTGACGGCGGCGAAGGCGGTGGTGCCGGTGGCGCGTACGGCTCCGGGGGAGCGCGGCATGGCGTCGGCCACGGCGTCGAGGAAGGCGCGCACCAGAGGCTCGGCGTCGGGCAGCAGCAGGTCGCCCACGGGGATGGCGCGGGCGTCGGCGGGCATGGCCGCGGCCAGCTCGCGCACGCGGCGGGCGTCGGCGGCGTCGAGGGGGCCGGCGCGCCAGGAGTCGTGGCCGTCGGGTGAGACGGCGGGCAGGATGCGGCCGCGGGTGACGAGCTGGAGGGCGACCAGCGCGACGGCGCCCCAGAAGCGGGTGGCCGGGTGGGCGGCGGCGTCGGCGCGGGCCCTGGCCAGCACGGCGACGGCGTCGGCGACGGGGATCTCGGTGACGGCGCGCTCGCGCGCGCGAGGTTGTCCGTCGTCGTCCTGTTCGATCACCGTGGCCGTGCGGTCGCCCTGGTCGTCGAGGAAGACCAGGTGGCCGGACCTGGGGGGATCGCCGGGACGGAAGATCGCTGGGTGTCGCGCCAGATCCGGAAGAGCACTCATAGGCCGTACAGTGTACGGTACATCGGGGTGTGGTTTACCACAGAGCACATCGGCCGTCCGCCTCATTACCGCCATAACGGATCATTCGTAGCCTGGGGGACATGACGGATTGGTTGATTGCGTTGATGGAGAACCTCGGCGCCTTCGGGGCCGGGCTGGCGATCATGCTGGAGAACCTGTTCCCGCCGCTGCCCAGCGAGGTGATCCTGCCCCTGTCCGGCTTCACCGCCAGCAGGGGCGAGCTGGACCTGCTCGACGTGCTGGTGTGCACGACCCTCGGCTCGGTGGTCGGGGCGCTGGCCCTGTACGGGGTGGGCGCGCTGCTCGGCCGCGAGCGCACGCTGGCCATCGCCGCCAAGCTGCCCCTGGTCAAGGTGACCGACATCGAGAAGACCGAGGCGTGGTTCCTGCGGCACGGCCGCAAGACCGTGTTCTTCGGCCGGATGATCCCCATCTTCCGCAGCCTGATCTCCGTGCCGGCGGGCGTGGAGCGCATGCCGCTGGTGACGTTCACCCTGCTCACGACGGCCGGCAGCGCCATCTGGAACACCATCTTCGTGCTTGCGGGATACTTTCTCGGCGAGAACTGGTCGCTGGTCGAGGCGTACGTGGGGATCGGCACCTACGTGGTGATCGGCCTGGTGGCGCTGGCGATCGCGGTCTTCGTCGCGGTACGGCTGACGGAACGGCGTAAGGGAAGGCATGCGAACCGCCGCTGAGGGGCTGAGGGTGCTGGGCGCGGTGGTCCTGGGCGGGCTGACCGCCCTCGCCGGCGCGCTGTTCCTGCTGCTCACGCTGCCCTTCCTGGGGCGGCCGCGGGTGCGGGCGCTGGCGGCGGGGCTGGCCGGGTTCGAGGCGCGCCGCCTGCGCCTGGACACCGCCGCGCTGGACGCGCTGTCCGGCTGGGACACCCGGCCGGCGCGCTACCTGGCCGCCAGGATCCCGGCCGGGGTGCTGGGCGGGCTGGTGGTGGCGCTGCTGGTCCTCGGCGCGCGCGCCGGGATCCTGCTGCTGGGGGCCTGGGCCCGCGGCGAGCCCTACGACGGGATGACGCCGACGCCGCCGCTGGTGCTGTACTTCCTGGTGGGCGGCTGCGTGTTGCTGTTCATCGCCGTGTCGGGGCTGGTGGGGGTGCACGCGCTGGAGCGGCGGCTGGCCGGGCGGCTGCTGGGGCCCGACCGTACCGAGGCGCTGGAGCGCCGGATCGCCGAGCTGGCCGAGAGCCGGGCCGGGATCGTGGCCGCGGTCGACTCCGAGCGCCGCCGGATCGAGCGTGACCTGCACGACGGGCTGCAGCAGCGCCTGGTGGCGCTGTCGATGCTCATCGGGCGGTCCCGGCGGGGGCGTCCCGAGCTGCTGGAGCAGGCGCACGAGCAGGCCCAGCAGGCGCTGGCCGAGCTGCGCGAGGTGGCCTGGCGGGTCTACCCGAGCGGGCTGGACTCCCTCGGGCTGGGCGAGGCGCTGGCCGGGGTTGCCGAACGCGCGGGCGTGCCGGTCAAGGTGGTGTGCGACCTGCCGAGCCGGCCGCCGATGGCGGTGGAGACGGCGGCGTACTTCGTGGTGAGCGAGGCGGTGACCAACGCCGCCAAGCACGCGGCCGCCACGATGGTGACGGTCGAGGTCAGACAGGAGGACGACAGGGTGCTCGTACGGGTGAGCGACGACGGCACGGGCGGCGCGCGCCCCTCGGGAGGCGGCCTGTCGGGGCTGGCCCGGCGGGTGGCGGCGCTGGACGGCGCCTTCGAGGTCGTCAGCCCGCCCGGCGGCCCGACGACGGTGGCGGCGGGGCTGCCGTGCGGGTGATCCTGGCCGAGGACTCCACGCTGCTGCGCGAGGGTCTGGTACGCCTGCTGGGTGAGGAGGGCCACGAGGTGCCGGCCGCCGTGAGCGACGGCGAGGCCCTGGTGGCGGCCGTGGCCGAGCACGCCCCCGACGTCGTGGTGGTGGACGTGCGCATGCCGCCGACCCACACCGACGAGGGGCTGCGGGCGGCGCTGGAGATCCGGCGGCGCTGGCCGCAGGTCAAGGTGCTGGTGTTGTCGCAGTACGTGGAGAAGCGGTACGCCACCGAGCTGATGAGCGCCGACGTCGAGGGCGTGGGCTATCTGCTGAAGGACCGGGTGGCGCAGGTCGGCGACTTCCTGGACGCGCTGGAGCGGGTGGCGGCGGGCGGGGCGGCCTTCGACCCGGAGGTGGTGCGGCAGTTGCTGGCCCGTACCACGCAGGTCGATCCGCTGGCCCGGCTGACCGCGCGCGAGCGGGAGGTGCTGGAGCGCATGGCCCAGGGCATGACCAACGCCTCGATCGCCGGGCAGTTGCACGTGTCGCAGAGCGCGGTGGAGAAGCACGTCAACTCGCTGTTCGACAAGCTGGGCCTGTCGCACGCCAGCGGGTACAGCCGCCGGGTGCTGGCCGTCCTGCACTTCCTGAAGTCCTGAAGGGGGCCTTCGTGCGTCCGCGCGTCTTTCGTCACCAGGACCTGCCGCGGCTGCGGCAGGTCCTGTCGGGGTGGATCGCCGAGGCCGGGCGGTGCGGCTACGACCACGCCGGTGAGCTGCCGCACCGGGTCTATGACAACCTGCGCGACCGCCGTCCGGCCGCCGAGCTGGTCCGGTTGTGGGAGGACGCCGGCGGCCTGGCCGGGATCGCGATCCTGCTGCGGTTCGGCTGCGCCTTCGACGTCTTCGCCGCGCCCCGGCTGCGCGGCGGGCCGGCGGAGCTGGACATGCTGGAGCAGGCGGCCGGCGCCACCGCGCGCCTGATGGACCCGGGCGAGCGGTACGTGCTGACCGACGTCCTCGACTGCGACGCCGCCCGGATCGGCCTGCTGGGACGGGCCGGATTCGCGCGGTTCCGGGTGTGGGACCACGTCAACGAGCGCGACCTGCGCGGCCCGCTGCCCGAGCCGGGCGCGCCGGCCGGGTTCGAGGTGCGGCACGCCGTGCCGCAGGACGCTCCGGGTCTGGCCGAGGCGCGTAACGCGGCGTTCGGCGACGACTGGACCGGGCCGCTCTACCGTTCTGCGGTGATGGAGCGGCCCGGCTACGACCCGGCCGACGAGATCGTGGTCCAGGCGCCGGACGGCCGGATCGCGGCCTTCGCGGTCGGCTGGCTCGACGGCCGCAACGCGACCGGTCACTTCGAGCCGGTCGGCACGCATCCGGCGTTCCAGCGGCGGGGGCTGGCGCGGGCGGCGATGCTGCACGCGATGCGCCGCATGCGGGCGGCGGGCATGACGGCGGTGACGGTGAACCACGACGCCGACAACGTGGCCGCCCGCCAGCTGTACCGTTCGCTGGGTTTCGTCCGCCGGCACGAGACCTACGGCTACCGCCGTCCGGCCGGCTGATCGGCCTGCTTGCCGTCGATCCGGCCCAGGGGGTGGGGGGCCGCTTCCAGGTCGGCGCGGGCGGCGGGCCAGGCGGGGTCGCCGGGGTTCAGCGCGGTGCGCAGGTAGGCGGTGGTGAGCCGCTGCAGCAGGGCCAGGCGTTCGGGGCTCTCGTCGGTGGTCTCGGCGACGTGGTGTCCGGCGACGCCGCCGAGGGTGTGCTCGGCGCCGAACAGCGTCAGCAGGCTCTTGTCGCCGGGGCTGTGGCGGTAGCCGTCGGTGAACCAGTCGGGTCCGCGTGTCGACAGGGGTGAGTCGTCCTTGTCGCCGGCGACCAGCAGGGCCGGGGTGGTCATGAACTCGAAGGCGGGGTTCATGAAGGGGAAGTGCTCGGCGGCGAACGGTGACAGGTCCCGGCCGCCGGTGCCGGGCAGGGCGAGCAGCACGCCGGCCGTGACGCGCGGGTCGGACAGGTCCTGCCCTGGGTGGCCGGCGGCGTCCAGGATGCGGGCGCCGAGGAGCATGCTGGCGCTGTGGGCTCCCCAGGAGTGGCCGGCGACGGCGATGCGGCCGCGATCCAGGCGTCCGGCCAGGCCGGGCAGGGCTTTCTCCAGGACGTCGAGGCCGTCGATGACGCGCTTGAGGTCTTCGACCCTGATGCGCCAGATGTGGGGGGTGCGGGGGTCGTCGGCGGGGAGGGCGAGCGTGCGGGAGTCGAGATGGGTCGGTTGCAGGACGGCGAAGCCGTGGGCGGCCCAGAAGTCGGCGAGGGGGGCGTAGCCGTCCATGGACCAGCCGTGGCCGTGGGACAGGACGACGACGGGCAGGTGGTCGCCGGTGGCGGGGGCCGAGACGCGGACCTGGAGGTCCTGGCCCCGTCCGGGGGCGGGCAGGACGACCGGCCGGACCGACACGACGGGGGCGGTGGGCGATGCGGGCATGGTGGTGCCTTCCGGATGGAGTTGCCGCAGGTGGGCGTGGGAGAGGGCAGGGCTTGGCCGTCGGGCCTTCGCTCTGGCATGATGTGCAAGCGGGACCGTGTCCCGTTTTCGACGATACGGGACCGTGTCCCGTCTAGCAATCCGACCCCTGGGAGGAACGGCGTGGAGGAGTCGCGGCCGAAACGGGCCGACGCGCGGCGCAACGAGGAGAACCTGCTGCGCGCGGCCGCCGCGGTGTTCGTCGCCTCGGGCGTGGAGGCGCCGATCCGCGACATCGCGGCCGAGGCCGGCGTCGGCACCGCCACGATCTACCGCCATTTCCCCACCCGGGCCGACCTCGTCATCGCCGTCTACCGCCACCAGGTGGAGTCCTGCGCGCAGGCCGGTCCGGCTCTGCTGGCCGCCGGTCCGAGCCCGTACGCGGCGTTGCGGGAGTGGATCGGGCTGTTCGTCGACTTCCTGGTCACCAAGCACGGGCTGGCCGCGGTGCTGCAACCGGACAACACCGGTTTCCAGGCGCTGCACGCCTACTTCCTGAACCGCCTGGTGCCCGTGTGCGCCCAGCTGCTGCAGGCCGCGGCGGCCGCCGGCGAGATCCGCGGCGATCTGGACGCCTTCGAGCTCATGCGCGGCGTGGGCAACCTGTGCATCGGGGCCGAGGCCGATCCCCGCTACGACGCCCGCCGCCTGGTCGGGCTCCTGGTCGCCGGGCTCAGCCGGGAAGGAAGACCTTAAGAGATCCGTAAGCCGGCCCGGCGAGACTTCAGGCACATCCCGAGACGCATGGAGAACCATCATGAGGAAGATCAGCGCGAACCTGTTCATCTCGCTCGACGGCGTCGTCCAGGACCCGGCGGACTGGCACTTCCCGTACTTCAACGACGAGATGGGCGCGGCGGTGACGGCGCAGATGGCCGACACGCTGCTGCTGGGGCGCGAGACGTACGACAGCTTCGCCGGGGCGTGGCCCGAGCGCGAGGCGGCCGGCGGCGAGGACGCCGACTTCGCCAGGGCGATCGGCGACGCGCGCAAGATCGTGGTCTCCCGCCAGCCGCTGGAGTTCACCTGGCGCAACTCCGAGCTGCTGCAGGGCGACCTGGTCAAGGGCGTGACGGCGCTGAAGGCCGAGCCGGGCGGCCCGATCGCGATGAGCGGCTCGGTCTCGGTGGTGCGGCAGCTCCTGGCCGCCGGGCTGCTGGACGAGCTGCACCTGCTGGTGCACCCGATCGCGGTGCGCAAGGGCGAGCGGCTGTTCGACGAGGGCGACAGCTCGATCCCGCTGGAGCTGGTCAGCTCGCAGACGTTCACCACGGGCGTGCTGTACCTGGTCTACCGGCCGGCCGGGGCGGCCGGTGCGGGCTCCTACGACGACGCCAAGGCCCACCTGCCCCAGGGTGTCCGGTAACGCGCTCTGCCTGTTGTCACAGGCCCGGCCTCGCCTTCTATGGCGGGCCGGGCCTTTCGTGCGCGCGGGATCAGCGGGTCAGCGGGTGCGGGTCAGGGGGACAGCAGGTCGTCCAGCTCGGCGGCGAAGAGCAGGGCGGGGTCGAAGCCCATGCCGGCGAAGTGGCCGGCCAGTTCCAGGGACAGCACGCCGTGGATCCGGGTCCAAAAACTGAGGGCCCGGTGCAGAACGGCGGGCGGGGCGGGATGATCGCCGGCCCAGTCGCGGTGGGCGGCCAGGTGGTGGTCGAGCGGGGTTCCGGGGTTTCGGGGTTCCGGGACGGCCGAGGCGGCGTCGAACAGGAGGGTCATGATCTGGGATGAGATGGCGGTGATGTCGCCGGGGGCGTGGTAGCCGGGGACGGGGGTGCCGTAGATGAGCAGGTACCGCTGGGGGTCGCGCAGGGCCCAGCCTCGTACGGCGTGAGCCAGCCCGGTCAGCCCGCCCCCTTCGGCGGCCTTTTCGGCGGTTGAGCGGAGGGTGTCGGCGAGGCTGCGGTAGGCGTCGCGGATGAGTTCGGTGATCAGCTCGTCGCGGTTGGCGTAGTAGCGGTAGAGCGCGGGGCCGCTCATGCCCATCTGTTTGGCGATCGCGTTGAGGGAGAGCGCGGAGGCCCCCGTCGTGGCGATCTGCTGCCAGGCGTGTTCCTTGATCTCGGCACGGATCTGGGCGCGGTAGCGCTCGCGCGGGGTCGCCGTGCCGGTGTCCGCCATGCCGTGCCGCCTTCCGTCGCTACACCCAAGAGATTTAGTTAGAGGCTATCACGAACGTTGTTGACACTTCTTTCTCTGTGCGGTTATAACTTCTAACGAACGCATCAGCATCTAGCCGTTCGCATCCGTCCAGGTGAAGGGAACGTCATGACCACGTACCAGCCGTCCACCCGTCCCGGTCGTAGTACGCCGGTGGCGGTGAGCGTCGCCGCCTGGGCGGTGAGCGTCATGATCGTCGGCCAGTTCGCGCTGCTGGCGATCGTTCCGGTCGCGGTCGTGCTGGTCGGCGCGCTGCGCCACTCCCGGGACCGGCTGGTCCGGTGGGCGGCCGTGCTGGTGGCCCTCGCCTACGCGGCGCCGTTCGCCGTGTGGGTGGCCCGGCCCGGCCGTGCGCCGAGCCTGTCGAAGGACATGCACCCCGCCTTCGCCGTGCTGATCGTCGCCGCCTGCGCCGCGCTCGTCGCGGCGATCGTGCGGGACGGACGGCGTTGACGGCCTCCCCGGCCGACCGCCTTTCCTCGATCCATCGACTTCTTCGATCCCTCAATGAGAGGAACACCATGTTCAGCAACGTCCGCGTCGCCTCGATCCTGATCCCGCTCGCCGTGGCCGGCGTCCTGGCGGGCAACGTCCCGGCCGCCCACGCCACCGCCGGAGCGGCCCAGTGCCGGGGGGAGGGGGTCGACGCCGCCGCCCGCATCCGTTACCGGGCCGACATCGTCATCAAGGCTCCGCTGAGCAGGATCTTCGCACTGCAGACGCGGGTGGAGCAGTGGCCCGACTGGCAGCAGCCCGTCCTGTCCAGCAAGCGCCTGGACCACGGCCCGCTGCGTCCCGGCTCGTCGTGGCGGTGGACCACGCCCGCTCCGGCCACCGCCACCACCCCGGCCACCACCATGCACATCACCTCCACCCTCCGGCGCGTCAAGCGCGACGCCTGCCTGCTGTGGAGCGGCCCGGCGGTCGGCACGGGCGTGCGCATCGACCGTGGCGTGCACCTGTGGACGTTCACCGAGGTCAAGGGCGGTGTGCGCGTGCACACCGAGGAGACCTGGACCGGCGGCCAGGTCGAGTCCGACGTGGCCACCGCCACCAAGCTCCTCGGCGCGGGGCTGGAGGCATGGCTGCGCGACCTGAAGGCCGCCGCGGAGTCCCGCTGACCGCCCGAGCGATGTGACGGGCGCCACTGTCCCCGGATGTCACGCGGCGGCGGCGACCGGCGTCTGGTGCGTGTGGCAAGGTCGAGAACCGACAGGCGGGAGCACGAGATGGACACCAGCGTCGAACCGGCGGACCAGGCGGACCAGGCGGACCAGGCCGACAGCGCGACCCGGACGTTCGTCGAGCATCGCAACCTGCTGTTCACCGTCGCCTACGAGATGCTGGGCTCGGCCGCCGACGCCGAGGACATCCTGCAGGAGACCTGGCTGCGGTGGGCGTCGGTCGAGCTGGAGTCCGTGCGTGACCGGCGCGCCTTCCTGGTCCGCATGGTCACCAGGAAGGCGCTGACGCGGCTGCGCACGATGCGCCGGCGCAAGGAGTCCTACGTCGGGCCGTGGCTGCCCGAGCCGCTGCTGACCTCGCCGGACGTGGCCGAGGACGTCGAGCTGGCCGAGAGCGTCTCGATGGCGATGCTGCTGGTGCTGGAGACCCTCCATCCCACCGAGCGCGCGGTGTTCGTGCTGCGCGAGGTGTTCGGCCTGGAGTACGACGAGATCGGCGAGGCCGTCGGCAAGACCCCGGCGACGGTGCGGCAGATCGCCCACCGCGCCCGGGGGCATGTGGCCGCACGCCGTCCCCGGGCGAGCGTGTCGGCCGAGCAGGCGCGTCAGGCGCTGGCGGCCTTCCAGAGCGCGATCGAGACCGGCGACCTGCAGCGTCTGCTCGACCTGCTGGCTCCTGACGTCGTCCTGCTCACCGACGGCGGCGGCGTGGTGCGGGCGGCGCTGGCGCCGATCGAGGGCGCGGCCACGGTGGCCGGGGTGCTGTCCAGGCTCGCCGGGACGGCCCGTCTGCGCCCGGCCCACGTCAACGGCCATCCGGCGCTGCTCGTCGACCTCGACGGCGAGATCGACAGCGTCGTGGCGATCCGCCTGGACGGCGGCCTCATCAGCGGCCTGTACGCCGTGCGCAATCCCGGCAAGTTGTCGCGGATCGGGCATGAGACCGTCGTGAGCCGCTGACGGGCCGCGGGGAAATCCGGGTGCGGCCGCCGTCCGTCGTCGCCGATCATGATCGGCATGGAAGCGTGTGTGTTCTGCGAGATCGTCGCCGGGCGGGCCGTGGCCAGCGTGGTCTACGGCGACGACGACGTCCTGGCGATCCTCGACCTCCATCCGGCCACGCCCGGTCACGTCCTGGTGATCCCGCGCGCGCACGTCGCCGGCCTGGCCGAGGCCGGCGACGTGGTCGGCGGGCCGATCTGGCGGGCGGCCCGGCGGGTGGCGGCCGCGCTGCGGGCCTCGGGGCTGCGTTGCGAGGGGGTGCGGCTGTCGCTGGCCGACGGCGAGGCCGCCGGTCAGGAGGTCTTCCACCTCCACCTGCACGTCGTGCCGCGCTTCGCGGGCGACGGCGTGGTGGTCAGCGCCGAGTGGCGCAGCCGCTCGCGCGCCCGGCTCGACCAGGACGCGGCGCTGATCCGTGCCGCTCTGCCGCGCTGACCCGCCCGCCGCCCCGCCGCCCGGCGCCCCGCTGACCTGGGGCCGGCCGCGGGAGCGGCGACAGGCACCGAGGCGGGTGCGGCATGTTGTTAGGCTCCCCGCATGTTCCGCGAGGCCCGGCTTGACGACTTCGAGCACATCGTCCGCCTGTACCGGCAGTTGCAGCCGGATGACCCGGAGGTCGTGGACGGGTCGGATGCGGCGGTCTTCCGGCAGATCCTCGCATCCCCCGCGCTGCGTCTCTTCGTACTGGAACTGGACGGGGCCGTCGTCGCGACGACCTATCTCAACGTGATCCCCAACCTCACCCGGTCGGCCTCGCCGTACGCCGTGATCGAGAACGTCGTCGTCGAGGCGTCCCGGCGGGGCGCCGGGCTGGGCAAGCAGATCATGGCCGCCACCCTCCAGGCCGCGTGGGAGGCCGGCTGTTACAAGGCGATGCTGATGACGAGCTCGCGCCGGCCTGCGACCCACGCCTTCTACCGCGCCTGCGGCTTCTCCGGCGACGCCAAGCACGCGTACGTGGCCCGTCCCTCCTGACGGCCCGCCGCCCGAGGCAGGGCGCGGCCGTCACAGGGAGCGTTCGAGGAAGCCGAGGATCGTGCGGGCCAGGGTGACGCGGTGGTCCGACAGGGCGTGGTCGGTGGGGAAGAGGTGGTCTTCGAGGCGTTCGACGGGGTGTGCCCGGTAGGCGGCGACCAGGGGCTCGTGGTGCACTTCGTGCGGCGTGACGACGTCGTGGCCGGTGCCGGCGAGCAGCACGGGGCGGCCGGCCAGCCGGGGCGCGAGCCGGGCCAGGCGCCAGGCGTCGCCGTTCGCCTCCATCTCCTCGACCAGCGCCTGCCCGCTGGTGCCGCGCAGGGGGGCCAGCTCGCCGTCGAACGCCTTGACGTACCCGGCCCGCACCTCGGCGTCGGCGCGGCACAGCGCGGCGGCCACGCCCAGGTCGAACGCGGCGACGGAGGCGACGGCGGTCACGGACGGGTCCGCCGCGGCCGTCGTCAGCGCCGCGAACCCGCCCATGCTGTGGCCGACCAGCGCCAGGCGCCGCGGGTCGAGCCGGTGGGCGGCGGCCAGGCCGGGCAGCGCGGCGACGACGGCGGCGGCGTCCTCCAGCACGTGCCCCCAGGACCAGGTGCCGCCCACGCCCCATGATCCGCGGTAGTGGAACACCAGGGCGGCGTAGCCGGCGCGGCGCAGCGTCTGGGCGAGGTCGAAGTTGCGCTCGTTGCCGGGGAATCCGTGCAGCAGCACGACGACGGGGTGCGGGCCGCGTCCGGGGGGCAGGTGCAGCACGCCGAGCAGGCGCTCGCCGCCGCTGTCGAACGTCACGTGCGGCGTGGTGGCCGGGAAGTCGGGGTCGCGCGGCGGGTCAGCGGCAAGCGGGTCAGACATGGGTGAACTCCCCGAGATCGAACCGGTCAGTACGACCCGAGACGTTAGCAGCCGATCGAACCGACCGGTACTATCCAACCCATGCCCGTGGCCAAAGGCTCCACGATCGACCCCGCCCGCACCCGCGCCGCCATCCTGAGCGCCGCCACCGACCTGCTGTACGAGCGTGGGCTCGACGGCATCGGCGTCGCCGGGCTGTGCGCCGGGATCGGCATCTCCAAGGAGACCCTGTACCGGCACTTCGGCACCAAGGAGGGCCTGGTCGAGGCCGTCCTCCGGGAGCGCAGCGACCGGGTCGCCCGCTGGCTGGCCGGCCGGGTCGAGGCCGTGGGCGACGATCCGCGCGCCCAGCTGGCCGCGGTGTTCGACGCCCTGCGGCAGTGGTACGGCGACCCGGGCTTCCGCGGCTGCGCCCTGCTGAACGCCGCCGCCCAGCACCACGCCGACCCCGTACGGGCCATCACCGCCCGCCACCTGGACCGCTATCTTGAGCTGCTGACCGGCATCGCCGAACGCGCCGGGGCCGGCGATCCAGGGCTGGTGGGGCGGCAGCTGCTGATGCTGGTCGAGGGCGCGACCGTCGTCGCGGCCCATCATGACAGCGCAGCCGCCGCCGACCACGCCCTCCAGGCCGCTCTGACCCTCCTGTCCGCCACAACCCCCTGAACGCTCCCCGCCCCTGGAAGCCCTTCCACCTAAGGTCGGAACGTTCCCCGCGACCGACACCGAAGCCGTTCCGCGACTGATCCAGAGCGTTCCGGGGCGCCCCGCGACCGGAGACCCCTCCACTGGCGAGCCGTTCCCGCAGCCCCCACGGGACCCCCATCCGTGGTGAAGGCGGCTTCCGCCCTAAGGGCCGCCCCTACGGCATCCTCGCCGCACCAGGCCAGGAGGCATCCTCCGTGACCTGCGGTCCGGATCCCCGCCCGTCGCGATGGCGGCGCATGCCCGGAGGTCCACCCCCAGCGCCCTCGGCCCGAGAGCCGCCGCCCGGCCGGGCGGGTGCGCAGATTCGCTCCCTCCTGAAGGGGGCGGCCCGCGCCGGAGCCGTGCTGGTTCCACCGCTCCGTTCCTTCGTCACGCAGCCCCTGCCTTCCGGCCCCGCCACCACCTGCCCAGCAGGCCCGAACGCGCACTTCGGACAACGGAAGTCGTCTTGACAACTTCATTTGTCGGTGGGAAGGTTGAGCCACCTCAGTAACTCAAGGAGCGACAATCATGCGAAAGATCACCGCGGGCCTGTTCATCTCCCTCGACGGCGTCGTCGAGGCCCCCGACACCTGGCACTTCCCGTACTTCAACGACGAGATGGGCCAGTCGGTCGGCGCGCAGATGCAGGCCGCCGACGCCATGCTGCTGGGCCGGCACACCTACGAGGAGTTCGCCGGATACTGGCCGCACCAGGACCCCGAGAAGGAGCCGATGGCCGAGGCGATGAACTCCTCGACCAAGTACGTCGTCTCCACCACGCTGACCTCGCCGTCCTGGCAGAACACCGAGGTCGTGAGCCTGGCCGACCTGGCTGCGTTGCGCGAGGGCCCCGGCGGGAACATCTCGGTCGTCGGCAGCGGCACCCTGGTCGTCTCGCTGCTGCGCGAGGGCCTGCTCGACGAGCTCAACCTGCTGCTCCACCCGATCGTCGTCGGCTCGGGCAAGCGCCTGTTCGACGACGCGCGCGAGCAGATCCCGCTCACCCTGACCGCCTCCACCACCTTCAGCACCGGCGTGCTGAACCTGATCTACACGAGGGCATGACATGGCCGCCAAGACCGTCGCCGACAAGCTGCTCATCAAGCCGGCGACCACCGTGTGGGTCTCCGACCCCGCCCATCGGCCGCTCCTGGGGCCGCTGCCCGAGGGCGCCCACGAGGCCGGATCCGTCAAGGAGGCGGACGTCGCGCTGATCTTCGCCCCCGACGCCGCCGCGGCCCGCCGCATCCTGGACGAGCACCGCGACGAGATCACCGCGCCGCCCGTGGTCTGGGTGGCCTACCCCAAGGGCAACAAGTCCGACATCAACCGCGACACGCTCTGGCCCATCGTCGGCGAGTACGGGCTGCGTCCCAACGGCCAGGTCGCGGTGGACGAGACGTGGTCGGCGCTGCGCTTCCGCGCACTGAAGGACGGCGAACCCCCCTTCACGGGCGGCCGCAGCTGACCCCGGCCGCCACCCGCCTGACCGGTCAGGCGGACAGGTCGTCGCCCAGCACCAGCAGCAGATGCTCGTCCTGGCCGTGCCGGACCGTGCCGGCGCGCCGGAACCCGTGGCGTTCCAGCAGCCGCACCGAGCCGGTGTTGCCCGCGAACGGGTCGGCGTACAGGGGCCTGGTCTTCTCCTCCGCCAGGAACAGCCCCAGAGCCGCGGTGCCGACGCCGCGCCCCCAGAAGGGGCGGCCCAGCCAGTAGCCGACGAACCGCCGCTCGCCCTCCCACCAGGACACCACGTTCCCGGCCACCTCACCCCCGACCGTGACCGTGCGCACCAGGACGGTGGGATCGCCGAGCACCCGGGTGGTCCAGTGGGTCATGAAGGCCGCCCGCTCGCGAGGGGCGAACCTGGACCGCCGGACGGCCTCCTCGTCGTGCTCGTGCTCCAGGAACACCTCCAGATCGGCCTGCAGGACTGGCCGCAGCCGCACGTCATCGCTCATGACCGCCGAGTGTGCCACCAGGCACCGACAGTTCCGGCGGACCCGCCTCCCGCGCCGCCGTTTCCCTCACCCAACGTGATCGCAGCCCTGCCTTTGGGCTGCTGACCG
>NZ_JBSFGJ010000202.1:0-16442 GCF_053596515.1 Nonomuraea sp. NPDC001684 | reverse complement strand
CCTCGACCTGATCGGCGAGGGGCTGACCAACCGGCAGATCGGCGAGCGCATGTTCCTGGCCGAGAAGACGGTCAAGGCAAGGGGCTCGGTCTCGAAGCCGCCCGCCGCCTCGGCGCACTCGGCTGGACGATCTTCCTCGGCTCCCGCGACGAGGCCCGCGGGCAGGCCGCCGCCGCCCGGCTGGCCGAGGACGGCATCGACGTGATCATGATCCCCCTGGACGTGACCTCCGACGCGTCCGTGAACGAGGCCGCGCGGCTCGTCCGCGAGCACACCGACCACCTGGACGTGCTGGTCAACAACGCCGGCGCGCCGGGGAACGCCGTCCCGCCCGCGGACGCCACCGCCGCGGAGATCCACGCGGTCTACGACACCAACGTCTACGGCCCGGTCAGGGTCACCCACGCCTTCCTGCCGCTGCTCCAGGCCGCCGAGCACCCGCGGGTGGTGATGGTGTCCAGCGGCGGCGGCTCCTTCGCCGTCGTCACCGATCCGGACCAGCCGGTCTCGAAGATGCACGAGCTCGCCTACAGCTCCTCCAAGGCGGCCCTGAACATGATCACCGTCCGGTACGCCCACGCGCTCCCGCACATCAAGTTCAACGTCGCCACCCCCGGCGAGACAGCCAACCACAAGTTCGCCGCCACCGACATGAACCGTCACACCGGCCTGCTGACGGTCACCGAGGGCACGGACTCGATCGTCCGGCTCGCGACCCTGGGCCCCGACGGCCCGACCGGCGTCTTCGTCGACCGCCTCGGCCCGATCGCGTGGTGACCTCGGTGCGCCACCGGACCGGCCTCCCTGGTCACGAGGAGGTCCAGCCGCACGGCTACCCTGCTGGGCGTCGTACGCAAGCACCTCCGGACGGGAAGGCCGAGCAGATGAGCCGCGGTACAGGAGCCGACGCGACCGCCCCCCTGGCGGAGGAGCCGGACGTGACCGGATACCGGCCGCTGCTGTTCTCCATCGCCTACGGGATGACCGGTTCCGTGGGCGACGCCGAGGACATCGTGCAGGACGCGTTCCTCGGCCTGACCAGGGCGCGCAACGCGGGCACCGTGATCACCGAGCCGAAGGCGTACCTGACGACCGCGGTGACGCGGCTGGGCATCGACCACCTGCGCTCGGCGCGGGTGCGACGGGAGACGTACGTGGGCGAATGGTTGCCCGAGCCGGTCGTGGCGCACCCCGGCGAGCCGGGGCCGGCCGAGCACGCCGAGCTGGCCGACTCGTTGTCGATGGCGTTCCTCGTGCTGCTGGAGTCCCTGTCGCCGGTGGAACGGGCGGTGCTCATGCTGCGCGAGGTGTTCGGGTACGGCTACCAGGACGTCGCGCGGATCACCGGCAAGACCGAGGTGAACTGCCGGCAGATCCTCGCCCGCGCCAGGCAGCGCGTCGCCGCCGGCCGGCGGTCCCGCGACAACGCGCCGACCCGGGTGCGGCGGGCGGCGGGCGAGGAGCTGGCCCGCAGGTTCTTCGACGCGGCCGACGGCGGCGACCTGGACGCGCTGCTCGGCATGCTCGCGCCTGACGTGGTCCTGCACGGGGACGGCGGCGGCAAGGCCCAAGCGATGGCCAGACCGGCGGCCGGGGCGCCCCGCGTCGTCAAGATGCTGGTCGCGGGGCTGCGCCGGGTCCGCGCGCTCGGCGTCACGGTACGGACGGCCTGGGTCAACGGCCGCCCCGGCGCGGTCATGTACGACGCCGAGGGACGCGTGGCGGGCGTGGTCGAGCTGGACGTCGCCGACGGCGTGATCCAGGCGATCCACTCGGTGGTCAACCCGGACAAGCTCGCCCATCTCGGCCCGGTCTCCGACGTCGCCCGCCTCCCGGAGAAGTGAGCCGGGGGTCAGGAGGAGGCGGCGGCGGTGTAGCGGCGGGCCAGTTGGGCGAAGGCGTCCTTGAGCTCGGCGGGGCCGACGACCTCGATGTCGGCGTCGAACCTGCCGAGCGCGGCCGCCAGCCCCAGCCACGACCACGAGCCCATGACGATCCGGCAGCGGTCCGGCCCCGCCTCCTCGACGAGCCCGTCCCGGACGTAACGGGACACAACCGCCGCGGGCAGCGCGAGGATCACCTCGCCGCGGCAGGGCCAGTCGCCCGCCGCGTCCGAGCCGCGGAAGCGCGCGGTGACGAAGGCGGCCACCCCGCCGCCGGGCAGCTCGCGCGGGGTGAAGCGCGGCCCGGTGGGCGTGCGCGGCCGGATGCGGTCGGCGCGGAAGGTGCGCCAGTCCGCGCGGTCGAGGTCCCACGCGACGAGATACCAGCGGCCGCCCCAGGTGACGAGGTGGTGCGGCTCCACCCGACGGGGCGGTGGCAGCGCGCCGCCGTCGTCCGCCTCCGGCGGGTAGTCGAAGCGCAACACCTCACGGGCATGGACGGCGGCGCTGAGTGCGACGAGCACCCCACCCGCGACCTGCGGCTCGGGCCGTGCGCCCGCCCGTTCGACGGCGGTCACCTGGAGGGTGTCGATCCGGTGGCGCAGCCGTGCGGGCATGACCTGCCGGACGGTGGTGAGCGCCCGCGCCGCGGCCTCCTCGATGCCCGCCCCGGCGGTGGCGGCGATCTGGAGCGCGATGGCCAGCGCGACGGCCTGCTCGTCGTCGAACAGCAACGGCGGCAGCTCGCTGCCCGCGTCGAGCCGGTAGCCGCCGTCGGGGCCCTTGATCGCCGCGATGGGGTAGCCGAGGTCGCGCAGACGGTCGACGTCGCGGCGCACGGTGCGCGGGCTGACCTCCAGCCGTTCGGCGAGCAGCGCCCCCGGCCAGTCGCGACGCATCTGGAGCAGCGAGAGCAGGGCCAGCAGGCGTGCCGAGGTCTTCTGCATGTTTCCATGGTGCCGCAAGAAGAGGCCACAACCTGACCGCTTCCTCCGCCAGCATGGGCATCGCAACCGGGGGCCGGACGGCTCCCGGCGACCATGAGCCGAACCGGCGAGGAGCCTGCCATGTCTGTAAATGTCGTGATCCATCTGAACTTCCGGGGCGAGGCCGCCGCTGCGCTCGCGTTCTACCGGTCGGTGTTCGGCGGGGACGTCACCACCGTGACCTACGCGGACGCCGGGAACGTCCAGGACCCCGCCGACGCCGGCCGGGTGATGTGGGGCCAGGTGGCCGCGCCCGGCGGCTTCCGCCTGATGGCCTACGACGTGCCCGCCCACCTGCCCTGGGACCAGGGCGAGAACGCGTTCTTCGTCTCGCTCGGCGCGGACACGGCCGAGGAGGCCACCGCGTACTGGGAGGGGCTGGGCGCGGGCGCGACCGTCGTGCGGCCACTCGGGCCCGCGCAGTGGGTGCCGCTGCACGGCATGGTGCGCGACCGCTTCGGGGTGACCTGGATCGTCGAGCACGGCGCGTCCTGAGCGCGGCAAAAAGAGCGCCCTGAACACGGGAAGAAGAGATGACCGTTCTGAGCACCAGGGCGCTCAACCGCGCCACGCTCGCCCGCCAGTTGCTGCTCGACCGCGCCGGCCTGCCGGTCCTCGACGCAGTCGGGCATCTGTGCGGCCTGCAGGCGCAGGAGCCGCAGGAGCCCTTCACCGGGCTCTGGTCACGGCTGCGCGCCTTCGACCCGGCCGCGCTGTCGGACCTGCTGACCGGCCGGGACGTGGTCCGGACCCACCTGATGCGGCGCACCGTCCACCTGGTCACCGCCGCCGACGTCCTGACCTGGCGATCCAGGCACGACGCGATGCTGCGCCAGCGGGTGCTCGGCGTCTACCGCCGCGAGCTGGCCGGGGTGGACCTCGACGAGCTCGCGGCGGCCGGACGGGCGGTGCTGGCCGACGGCGAGCCGCGCTCGATGTCGCAGCTCGCGCGGGCGGTGGCCGATCGCTGGCCGGGGCCGGGGCCGCGGGCGCTGGGCGAGATGCTGGTCGCCGCGCTGGTCCCGATGGCGCAGCTCCCGCCGCGCGGGCTGTGGCGGACGCGGGCGGGCGTGCGCAACCTGCCGTTGTCGTCCTGGCTGGGGCGGGAGGTGGACCCGCCGTCCGCCGACGGCTCCGATCCCGTGGGGCAGGCTCTCGTACGGCGTTACCTGGCGGCGTACGGCCCCGCCGCCACGGCCGACCTGCGCGCCTGGTCCGGCCTGGCGGGCCTGCCCAAGGCCGTGGCGGCGGTACGCGACGAGCTGGTCGCCTTCCGGGACGAACGCGGCCGCGAACTGCTGGACCTGCCCGGCGCGCCGCGCCCCGACCCCGGCACGCCCGCCCCCGTGCGGTTCCTTCCGGCGTTCGACAACGCGATACTCGGCTACGACGACCGCGACCGCATCATCGACCGCGAACACCGCGGCCTGTCGGTCGCCGGCGCCCGGACGGTCCTGGTGGACGGCCGGGTCGCGGCCACCTGGACCGTCGAGGACGGCACCGTGCTCGTCACGCCGCTGCGCGGCCTGTCCCCGGCCGAGCGCGCCGCCGTCGGCGAGGAGGGAGGTGCCCTGGCGTCGTTCCTCTCCGACGGGGCCGGCGACCGCACCCGGATCCTCGGCGGCTGAACACATCCCCATAAGCTCGTCCATACTGTCAGGACCGCGGGCGCCCTGGTGACGGACGGGCCGGCGGGTAGGAGGTGGGGACGAGAGGAGCCGACACCATGAACGTGCCCGAGCACGACGCCGGGCCGCACCGGCCGCAGGACGGACGTCCCCGCGGGCTGCGCGACCTGACCCACGCGGGCGGGTACGTCGTGGACGACGGGGGCCGGATCGTCGAGGTCGCCCCGCGCACCGAGGCGCTGCTCCGCCGTCCCGCCGCCGAACTGCTCGGCGCGGACGCCCACGACCTGCTCCACCGCGGCCCGCGCGGTGAGACGCTGCCGCGCAGCCGGTGCGCGATGCGACGCCCGCTCATCACCGGCGGCACCTCCCAGGGCGAGCGCGAATGGCTGGCGTGCGGCGACGGCTCCCTGCTGCCAGCCTCCTGGCTGGTCACCCCCTGCCTGCTGGCCGACGGCAGGACCGGGGCGCTGGTGCTCTTCCACGACGCCGACGAGCCCGGCGCGCAGATCCCCGAGCCGGCGCACGAGACGTCGATGTCCGAGCTCGACCGGCTGGCCCTGCTGGCCGAGACCACCACGACGCTCACCGCCAGCCTCGACGTGGACGAGACGCTGCGCCAGCTCGTCCGCCTGGTGGTGCCGCTGCTGGCGGACTGGGTGGTGGTGGACCTGCTCACCGAGCACGGCGGCGTGACCCGCGCCGCCGTCGTCCACCACGAGGACGGCGTCCTGGTGCACCACGAGGACCTGGAGGGGCCGATGCCCGCGGTCCCCGAGGAGTCGCCGATGCCGCTGTCGCGGGCGTTGCGCGGGGTCACCGCGACGCTGGCCGGGCCGGAGACCTACCAGGGCGCGCCCGACTCCGGCATCGCGGTCTTCCAGCAGGAGCTGTTCCGCAGGACCGGCATGCACTCGGCGGGCATCGCGCCCATCCGCGGCGTGCGCGAGGTGGTCGGGGCGCTGACGCTCGGCCGCGCCGAGCGGCCCGGCGCGTTCACCACCGCCGACCTGCTGCTGGTGGAGGACATCGCCCGGCGCGCCGGGCTCGCCCTGGACAACGCCCGCCTGTACGAGCGGCAGCGCCGGGTCGCCGAGACCATGCAGCGCCACCTGCTGCCGCGCCTGCCGTCCGTGCCCGGCCTGGAGATGAGCGCCCTCTACGTGCCCGCCCCCCGCGCCTCGCAGGTCGGCGGCGACTGGTACGACGCCTTCACCATGCCCGACGGCGCCACCGCCCTGGTGATCGGCGACGTGGTCGGCCACGACCTGGAGGCCGCCGCCGGGATGGCCCAGGTCTGCAACATGCTGCGCGCCTACGCAGGCGCCGAGCAGGACCTGCCCAGCGCCATCCTCGACCGGCTCGACCGCGCGGTGGTGCGGATGGCGCAGGCCACCATGGCCACCGTCGTCCTGGCCCGGCTGGAGCACACCGACGACGGCCGCTGGCTGCTGCGCTGGAGCAACGCGGGCCATCCGCCGCCGCTGCTGGTCGAGCGCGACGGCCGTACCCGTTTCCTGGAGGAGGGCCAGGGCCTGCTGCTGGGCACCGGCATCCGCGGGGAGCGCGCCGACGCCGTCGTGGAGCTGCCGCCGGGGTCCACCCTCGTGCTCTACACCGACGGGCTGATCGAGTCCCCGAGGCATTCCCTGGACGAGGGGCTGGCCCGCCTGAGCCGGTACGCCGCCTCCCACACCCACCGGCCGCTGAACGCGCTCGGCGACATGCTGCTGGCACGCGTCCGGCCCGAGGACAACGACGACGACGTCGCCATGCTGACGCTGCGCGTGCCGCCACGCGTCAAGGCCCTGGACGGCCTGCGCGGCGGCGTGCTGAACGGCGACCGGGGCCTGCCCGCGATCTGACGACCGGCGCGCGTCACGACCGTCCGCGCCGCGCGCCCGGGCAGACGTCCCGGTAGGGCACGTCCTTCAGGTGCCGCCGCCACTCCTGCGGGCTCATCGTACGGCCCGCGCGCTCGCACACCAGGCGGGCCACGGACTCGGCGCCCACCGGGATCCGGATGATCGTCCCGGAGGTGTTGCCCGAGACGTACAGGGTCTGGTCGTCGGGGCTGAAGGCCAGCCGGTCGAGGATGCCGATGGGGAAGGAGCCGATCCGCTCCCGCGAGCCGACGTCCCAGACCTGGACGGTGTAGACGTCGTCGAACGTCTCCCCGATGGACCTGCCGATCAGCGCGAGCAGCGAGCCGTCGTGGCTGAACAGCACGGTCTCGACCTGCGCCCGGGCGGCCACGCGCAGCGCGGGCGGCAGTTCGCGGCCGCCGGCGACGTCCCACAGCTCGACCGTGGCCGAGCCGAGGGCGAGCACCTGCGCCGTGGGGCTGAGCGCGATCGCCAGGCCCGACCGGTTGAAGCCGGGGCCGACGGCCTTGCCGGTGCGCAGGTCGTAGACCTTGCCGGTGGCGGTCACCACGCCCGTGCCGTCGCGGGTGGACACGATGGTCTCGGTGGCCGTGGCCAGGGGGTGGCGGGCGAGCGTCCGGCCGGTGCCGGCGTCGAGGACGACCAGCTCGTTGCGGGCGTCCCGCTGGCTGAGCTCCTTGAGCGACAGCACCAGGCGGCGGCCGTCGGGGGTGAACGTCTTCGACAGCACGAACTGCGTGCGCGGCACGGCGTGGCGCCACAACCGGCGGCCGGTGGCGACGTCCCAGAGGCCGGCCGAGGAGTCCGCGCCCTCGGCGGACAGCCGGGCGCCCGCCGGGTCGAACAGCTGCCCGGTGACGCCCGCGCTGCCGGCCATCGGGACGCCGAGGCGGCCGCCGTCCCACACGCGGACCGGCCCCGAGTCCTTGGTGGCGGCGGCCAGGCGGCCGTCCTGGCTGAAGGCGTCCAGCTCGTAGCCCTGCGGCAGCCGGGTGAAGGGGAGGCGGGAGGTCAGGTCGGCGGTGACGGTCGAGTTGTCGAGCACGTAGCGGACGGTGTGGCCGTCGGCCTCCAGCCAGACGTCCTCGGGCTCGCCCTCGGCCTGGTAGAGGGCGACCTCGTCGCCGTCGTCGGCGTCGAGCAGGTGCAGGGTGCGGCCCTCGACGGCCAGCATCCGGCGGCCGTCGGGGCTCAGCCGCAGCCGTCCGGCCAGCGTGTCGTCCAGGGCCGACTCCTGCCAGAAGGGCCGGTCGGCGTCGGGCACCTTCCTGGCGGTGGCCAGGTCGAAGGCCGCGATGTCGCCGTTGGCGCACAGCAGCCGCCTGCTGTCCGGCGTGAACGCCACCACCGGCCCGCACGCCTTGGGCAGGCGGGTGTCCACGGTGAGGCCGGGCAGGCGGATCACCTTGAGGCCGCCCTGATTGGGCCCGACGCCCGCGATGTAGGCGCCGGAGGGCGCGATCGCCGGAGCGACGCCCGCCTCCAGCTCCGGGGTGTAGGAAGCGCCGGTCCTGGTGTCCCACAGGAAGTCCAGGGTGCTGTCGCGCATCACCGCGGCCAGGTTCTCGTTGCCGTCGAAGGCGACCTGCACGCCGGAGCTGCCCTCGCCGACGCGGTGCTCGCGCAGCTTGGCGCCCGTCCTGGCGTCCCAGGCGTAGGCCGTGTCCCTGCTGACCACCACCAGCGTGCGCCCGCTCGGGCTGAGCGCCGCCGCCGACGGCAGCGCGTCCAGGCCCCGCGGCCACCGCCAGAACGCGGTCTGCCGCCCGGAGGGCACGTCGTAGACCCGCACGCCGTCCTCGCCGGCGATGGCCCGGACGCGCCCGCCGGCCGCCGACGCCGACGCCGAGACGCCCTTGCCGCCGGGGTCGCGGAAGACGGCGCTCTCCGGCATCGTCAGCGAGGTCGTCAGGCTCCGCCGGGTGCCGGGAGTGGGGGCCAGCCGCCAGCCTGCCACGCTGAGCAGCATCGCCGTGACCGGGTCGCTCGTCCGCAGCCGGTCGGCCTCGGCGGCGGCCTGCCGCCCGACCGCCTGGTCGCGCTGCCGGCCCGCCAGGCTGCTCTGCTCGGTCACCTGCCTGCCGCGCAGCACGGCGAGGCCGCCCGCGGCCAGCGCCACCACCAGCAGCCCGGCCAGCGCGGCCGTGGTCAGCCGCCGGCGGCGCACGCGCCGCCTGGCCAGGCCGGTGCCCGCGGCCAGGAAGTCACGTTCGAGCGGGGTCAGCGTGATGTGCCTGCGGCCGGTGGCGGCCCAGGTCAGCGCCTGGTCGAGGCGGCTGCCCTGGAGCAGGTCGCCGTCCTTGCGGCCGTTGCCGGCCCACTGGCGGGCGGCGTCGCTGAGCTGGCCGAGCACGGCGAGCCCGTCGCGGTCGCCGTCCACCCAGACGCGCAGCCGCGGCCAGGCGCGCAGCAGCGCGGGACGCGACAGCGCCACCGCCTCGTTCTTCTGCGTCACCAGGTAGGAGAACACCTGGAGGATGTGCTCGATCGCGCGCGTCTCCCCCTCGGAGCGCCCGGCCAGCAGGTCCTCCTTCAACGCCCAGCGCACGGCCTCGTGCCCGTCCTCGGTGACCGTCACCAGGCGCAGGAACACCTCGGCGGCCAGCTCGCGCTCCTCGGGCGCGAGCGCGCCGTAGGCGTCCTCGGCGATCGTGCCGAGCGCCGGGTCGCCCTGCTCGGGCACGTGCACGCCCCTGGCGGCGCGGCTGCCCGCCGTCAGCAGCCCGCGGGTGTCGGCGCTGTTGCCGCTGACCAGGGCGAGCAGCAGGTCGCGGGCGGTGGGACGGGCCGCCGGGTCCTTCTCCAGCGCGGCCGACACCAGCGAGGCCAGCCGGGGCGGCAGCCCGCTCAGGTCGGGCTGGCTCGACAACACCCGGTGCATGACCCCGCCGAGGTTGTCGGCGCGGAACGGGTCCTCGCCCGTGGCGGCGAACACGATGATCGCGCCCCAGGCGAACACGTCGGCGGGCGCGCCCGCCCGCTGCCCGGTGAACACCTCGGGCGCCATGTACGTGGGCGTGCCGGCCACCTCGCCGGTCCTGGTCAGCGACATGTCCAGGGTGCGCGCGACCCCGAAGTCGATCACCCGCGGGCCGTCGGTGCCCAGCAGCACGTTGTCCGGCTTCAGGTCCCGGTGGATCACGCCCGCGTCGTGCACGGCGGTCAGGGCGGTGGCGATCGCCGTGGCCAGCCGGTGCAGGTCGTCCCCGGCGAACCGGCGTCCCTGCTCGACCGCCCGGCGCAGGCTGGGGCCCGGCACGTACTCGCTGACGATGTACGGCCTGCTGCCCGACAGGTCGCAGTCGAGCACCCGCGCCGTGCAGAACGACGCCACCCGCCCGGCGGCGGCCGCCTCCTTGGCGAACCGCTCACGGCTCACCGGGCTGTCGGCCATGTGCAGGACTTTGAGCGCGACTCGGCGGCCTTCGGGGTCGTAGGCGTCGTACACCACCCCCTGGCCCCCGGACCCGAGCCGTCCGGCCAGCCAGTATTGCCCTATACGCTGCGGTTCTCCGGCGTTCGACGCTTCCACGGCGTGTTAGATGCCCTCTCCGGTCGCAAAGTTCCCCTCGCGCAGGTAGGCGTCCAGCGCGCCGGCGGCGGTGAGCATGGCCAGGCCCCTGGCCGTGAGCCGGTCGTGCCAGTCGCGCAGCGTCGCCTGCAGGGGTTCCATGCCGCCCGCCGCGCGCACCTGCTCCAGCACCTGCCGGATCTGCTCCAGCCCGTAGCCGCCGCGCCGCAACTGGTGGGCCAGCAGCACGTCGCGGACGTCGGCGGCGGTGTAGACCCGGTAGCCGGTACGCGGGTCGCGCCGGGGCACGGTCAGCCCGGCCCGCTCCCACTTGCGCAACGTCGCCGGCTTGATGCGCAGCCGGCGGGCCAGCGGGCCGATGAACGTCACGCCCGGCTCCGGCTCGCGCGGCGGCGCCAGGTCGCGCAGCGCGCGTTCGACGGCCTCCAGCGTGCCGCGATCCTCGGCGAGCTGGGCGTGGCCGTCGTCGATCAGGCGCAGCGCCTCCTCGACGCCGCCGCCGTTGACGGCCCGCATGATCGCCGTCGCGGTCGCGTGCCCGTGGGCGGGGATCAACGCCAGGAACGTCCGCAGCGCCGCCGCGTGGCGCGGGGTGTAGACGCGGTAGCCGTGCGGGGAGCGCTTGGACGGCGGCAGGATCTCCGCGTCCTCGTAGTTGCGCACCGCCTGCGTGGACAGGCCGTGCTCGCGCGCCAGGTCGATGGGCCGCATGTTGAAGGTATGCCCTCCTGCCCGCTGGGGAGATCGGCCAGAAGTCTACACTAGAAGTTCAACGATACGGTTGAAGGCATGACGACCTCGATCCGGGACGCCGCCCAGGCGTTCACCGGCGGCGCCCTCGCCGCGCTGCTGCCCCCCGGCGTCCGCGTGCTGGGCCTGGGCGAGCCCACGCATGGCGTCGAAGCCTTCCTGGAGCTGCGCAACGAGCTCTTCCGTCACCTCGTGGAGCACGAGGGCTACCGGTCGATCGCCATCGAGAGCGACTGCCTGGCCGGCCTGACCGCCGACGCGTACGTCACCGGCGGCGACGTCACCCTCGACGAGGCGATGAGCCGCGGCTTCAGCCACGGGTTCGGCGCCTCGCCCGCCAACCGCGAGCTCCTGCGCTGGATGCGGGCCCGCAACGAGCGGTCCGCGCCGCGCGACCGGCTGCGCTTCGACGGCTTCGACGCCCCGGTCGAGATCACCGGCCCGGCCGCCCCACGCCCTGCCCTGACCGCCCTGTACGACCACCTGGCCCCCCACCTCGACCTGCCCCTGACCCGCGACGCCCTCGACGCGCTGCTCGGCCCCGACGAACGCTGGACCGATCCGGCCGCCCTCACCGACCCCTCCCGGTCGATCGGCGGCACGCCGGAGGTCAAGGAACTCCGCCTGATCGCCGACGACCTGGGCGTGCTGCTGACCGCGCACGCCCCCCGTCTGGCGGCCGTCACGTCCGAGGGCGACCGTTGGCGGGCCGGCCTGTACGTCCGCACCGCCTCCGGGCTGCTGCGCTACCACGCCGCCATGGCCGACCCCTCGCCCGCCCGCCTCGGCGCGCTCATGAGCCTGCGCGACACGATGATGGCCGGCAACCTCGACGCGATCGTCCGGCGCGAGGAGCGCCGGGGCCCGACCCTCGTCTTCGCCCACAACCGCCACCTGCAGCGCGACGAGAGCCGGCTGTGGTTCGCGGGCGAGCCGCTGCGATGGTGGAGCGCGGGCGCCGTCCTCGCCGCCGATCTCGGCGACCGGTACGCCTTCGCCGCCGCCGGGTTCGGCTCGCGGGGCGCCGACGTGCCCGCGCCCGGCACCCTCGAAGGCATCCTGTCGGCCCTGCCCGAGGACCGCGTCGTCGTGGACCCCCGCCGCCTGGCCGGGGCGCTCGGCGGCACGCCGGCGCCCCGCGTCCCGGCGGACCACACCTACCTGTCCCTCGACCCCGCCACCGTCCACCAGGCGGACGCGATCGTCTTCCTCAAGGAGATCTGAGCTCAGCCGCCCTTCGCGACGGCCGTCCCGAGGTCCGCCGGGCGGGCGATGAACCGGTGGGCGCGCGCCAGGTCGGCGATCCGCTGCAGCTCCGCGAGGTCCAGCTCGGCGGGGAAGGAGCCGATCTCGGCTTGTGCCGCCGCCGCCCCGGTGATCTTCGTGTAGCTGGTCAGCGCGTCGCGTACCTGCCGGGGGTCGGTCGCGATCAGGTGTTGCGCCTTGGTCAGCGCGCGCCGGAAGGCCGCCAGCGTGCGGGGGTTCTCCCTGATCCACCGGTCGGTGGCCGACATGCCGGCGGTGTACAGGTTCGCGAACCCGCGGGTCATCGGGTCCTCCACGATCCGCGCGCGCCCGGTCTCACGGCCGACAGTGACGTACGGCTCCACCAGCAGCGCGGCGTCGACCTGCCCCTTGTCCATGGCGAGGAGCATCTCGGGGTAGGGCTTCTCGACCAGCAGGACGTCCCGGAACGTGAGCCCGGCCCGCTTCAGCGCGGCCTCCAGCGCCAATGGCCCGAGCCCCTTGAGGTTCGGGACCGCGATCTTCTTCCTCCTGAGGTCGGCCACGGTCCGGGTCCTCGACCTGGGGTGCACGGCGATCGCGAAGCTCCCGGGCGCGGCCCGGTGCAGGCCGGAGACGATCCGCAAGGACTTGCCGCCCTCGTTCATCTTGAAGAGCGAGGCGTAGTCGGTCTGCGCCAGGTCCAGCCTGCCCAGGTCGAGCTCCGGGGCCGCCGCGGCGGCCCCGGAGACGATCTGCGGGACGACCGTCAGCCCCTCCTCCCTGAAGTAGCCCTGGCCCAGCGCGACGAACACCGGCGCCGACTCCACACTCGCCACCACGCCGACCTCGACGACGGACCGCTCGGGCGGCTGGGCCGGGCGCACGGCGGCGCGTGGCTCGCCGGGCAGCGCCCGCACGCCGACGGTGGCGGCGAGCACGACGACGACCACCACCACGGCGGCGGCCAGGGCCATGACGTTGCGCCGCCTGCGGTGATGGGCTTCGAACGCCCTGGTCGCCAGGTCGCGCTCCGGCATGTCCTCCGCGATGCGGCCGAGCTGATCTCCGAGCCAGGTCATCGGCGTGCCCCCTCACTGTGGGCCGGGTCGTCCAGGACGGGCAGTCTGGGCCCCAGCTCGGGGGCCAGCGTCCGCAGGCGGGCCAGCGCGTGGTGCGCCTGGCTCTTGACGGTGCCGACCGAGCAACCCAGCAGGTCGGCGACCTCGCGCTCGGTCCGGTCCTCGTAGAAGCGCAGGACGAGCACGGCGCGCTGCTTGGGCGTCAGCCGCATGAGCGCCTGGCGCAGCACGATCCGCAGCACGGCGGAGTCATCGCTCACGTACGCGCGGTCGGGCGGCTCGGCGCTCGGCACCTCGTGCGAGCTGCGGCGACGTCGCCACGAGATGTACTGGTTCACCATCGTCTTGCGCGCGTAGGCGTCAAGGTTGCCGACGTGGCGTAACCTCGACCACCGCCCGATCATCCGGACGAACACGCTCTGGAGGAGGTCCTCCGCGAGGTGGACCTCTCCGGTGAGCAGGTAGGCCAGGCGCGTCAACGGGCGTTGGTGAGCATCAACGAACGCCCGGAAGGCGGTGTCGCGATCCAACGTCTCTCCTTAGTCTCGATGCCCTCCAGACGCTGTGGGCGTGGCGAAAGGTTGGCACCCATGAGAAGCGTGTGACGGGCCCCTGCCGCCGCGGTTCATTTATCGGTATTTAATAAATGATGTCGTCAAGGCGCATTCTCCTCGCATGGCGGCGCGCGATACACGCTCGTTAAAGTCGGGGTAACGTCAGGCTCCACGGATTCCCCGACCAGAGGACGAGCCTATGAACTGCGGTCACTGCGACAGCCCCAACCTCGCCGATTCCCAGGTCTGCGCGAATTGTGGCCGCCATTTCCAGGGCGATCGCCCGGCCGCGACGGAAGTCACCCGATATCTCTGCATCGCCATGATGCTCGACGCGAAAGTGCGTAATTCCACCATTCGCTCGATTCTTCATGACCGCTTCCGCGCCGTCGCCCAGTCCCCCGGCGTCGACCTGGCCACGATGCTCAAGTACGGCCTGATGGCCCGAAGACGCCAGCATGTGCGCGACGCCGTGCTGGCCGTGCTCGCCGTGGCCACCCTGGCCCTGCTGTCCAGCCCGCTCGTCCTGCTCCCGACCTTCCTGGCCTGGCTCGTCGTCTTCGCCGAGCTCTACGACGCCCACGAGTCGGTCATCCTGACCAGGCTGACCCGCGACTCCTTCGACCCGGCCGAGGCGCCGCTGCCCAGCTCGCCCGCGCTGCGCGACCATCTGGTGGACATCGCCGACCGCGGCGCCGGGAACGTCACGGTGTTCGCCGACTACTCCCCTTTCGTCGGCTACGGCAGCAGGATCAACAACTGGTCGTTCACCATGAACGTCGCCAAGGCCCGACCCGGCGAGACGGTCGTGCCCTTCGCGGTCGGCGAGCTCTACGACCGGGTGGCCGCCGAGATCGCCGCCCTCGGCCTGCCCGGTCTCACCGTCGGCGACAAGCTCTTCGTCAACGGCCTCGACCTGCGTTACGAGACCGACCCCGAGCTCCAGGCCGCCGTGCTGCCCGACGCCCTCCTGCCGCCGGTGCCGACGGTGAGCGAGCGGTTCATCCACCAGCTGCGCGACAACCCGCGCACGCGGGCCCGCCCCTACCTCACGGTGAGCGTGACCGGCTGGGAGGGCGAGGTGGTGATCTCGATCTTCCTGCGGTTCGTGCTGCTCGCCGAGAAGGGCATGATGTTCACCGAGGCCGGCTACTCGCTGCTGCCGCCGCTGCGGGAGGCCTACCGCGACGTCGACCGGCTGGTCAACTGCGCGCCCTCGGAGCGGATGGCCCGCATCGCGCTGTCGGCGCTGCGGCGCACCGCCGCGGGGCTGGTGCTGGCCCTGCCCAACACCCTCGCCGCGCTCTCGGAGCCGAGAAGGCGCAGGCGGCAGCAGAAGGCGAGCATCAAGGCCATCCGCGGCCACACCTTCAACTACGGCGCGGCCTACAACCCCCGCGAGCACGCCACCGACCACCTCTACCACCGCTACTTCCAGCAGCTCGACAAGGAGATGTACGTCAAGGCCGCCGAGCAGCGCATCATGGACGCCGTCGCCGACTTCCTGGAGGAGCACAACGTCGACGTGAGCGACCTGCGCGACCGCCAGACGACCATCCTGAACAACGGCATCTTCGTCACCGGCCAGGCCCAGGTCACCGGGGCCAGCATGGCGGCCGGCACGGGCGCGGTCGCGCGGGTGGAGAGCCGCATCAGGCAGGGGGTCGGCCAGGCCGCCGCGGCGGCGCAGCGCCGGACCCCGGCAGGGTGACCCGATCCCCGAACGGGGCCGAACGCTCATCGCGTGTCGCGCAGCCCCAGGATGTAGGTCGCGGTGAGCGCGACGGCGCGGTCGTCGTCCTGCGCCAGGTCGGCGAGGGCGCGTGCCGCGGCGGCTCCCGGGATGTCGGCGAGCGCCTGCGTCAGCCGCCGGCGCGCGGACGGCTCGGCGCCACGCCGGGCGAGGCGGTCCACGAGCCCGGCGGCGATCGGGTCCGCCGCGCCGGGGCGGCCCGCCAGCGTGCTCAGGGCGTCGGCCGCGTCGACATCGTTCGTCCCCTCGACGACCATGTCGATGAGCGTGGGGATGGCGTCGTCCACGCCGCGTGCCCCGAGCGCCAGGGCCGCGTAGCGGCGGACCACGACGTCGGGGCTGGTCAGGGCGTCCCGGAGCAGGGCGGTCGCCGTGGCGTCCGGGAGCTCGGCGATCGACTGGACCGCGCGCTTGCGCACCTCGGCCGCCGGTGCGTGCAGACCCTGAGCCAGCAGCGCGGCGGCGCCCTCGCCCGACTGCGCCAGAGCCCATCGCAGGGCTCCGGCGACGTTCGGGTCGCTCTCGCCCAGCGCCGCCTCGACCAGCGCCTCCACCGGGACCTCGGCGACCGCGGACAGCGCCGCGCTCTGGCGCCGGCCGGCGTTCTTCGACCCGAGCCCCTGCAGGAGGGAGACGACCTGGAGCACGTCGTCCCAGCCGGCGGGGTCGGCGGCGTCGATCCGGCGCAAGCGCGTGAGCAGCTCCGTCTCGGCCGCGATGCGCTCCCGGGTGCGCCGGATGAGGTCCTCGACGAGCCCGGACGGCGTGAAGCCCGGATCGTCGAGCGCCCGTCCGACGTCACGCAGCGACAGGCCCAGCGACCGCAGGCTCTCGATGTGGAAGATCCGCCGGATGTCCTCGCCGGAGTACTCGCGATAGCCGGCGTGACTGCGGCCCGTCGGGCGCACCAGCCCGAGCGCGTCGTAGTGGCGCAGCATGCGGGCGCTCACCCCGGACCGTCGCGCGACGTCGCCGATCAGCACAGCCCATCATCCCTCCTGGCCGCCGGCGCCGAGGGCCACGACGCGCTTCGCCTCCTCGATCGCGAACTCGAATCCGGCCTCCGGGTCGCGCAGCAGCCGTTCCGTGGCCCCGGCGTGCGTGCGCACGCCGGGATCCGGGTCGGCCATCGCGGCCCGCAGCACCGGCTCGATCACCTCGCCG
>NZ_JBSFGJ010000201.1:0-16499 GCF_053596515.1 Nonomuraea sp. NPDC001684 | reverse complement strand
GCTGGAACGGCTCGGCGGCGACGGTCCTCCGGTGTGGCGAGCCCGCGTTCTCAGGGAGCTGGGCCGGGCCTACGCCCTGCTGGGGCGGCACGAGGAGGCCGCGGCGGCGTGGCGCGGCTCCCTCGTCCTGTTCGGCGACGCGGCGGAGGGGCGGGAGGTGGCCGCGTTCCTGGCGCCCTGACCGACGCTATTCGCCGAGCCGCCACACGACCGGCACGCCCTGCGTTCCCGCCAGCCTGGCCTCCTTGCGCGCCAGCCCCGGTGTGGCGCCCTCGGCGACCAGCACGCCCTCGGGCGACAGGGCGGCCCACATCCCGGCGGGCGCGTCGGCCACCTCCAGCGCCCGGTTCACCTCCAGCGCCCGGTTCACCTCCGGCCGGGCCGGGGCGGGCGTCCGGCGGGCCTGCCACCGCCGCCAGTACAGCCACTGCACGACGATCAACGGCCCGAGCACGGTCAGCAGCGGCAGCAGCCGGCCATGGGACAGGACGAAGGCGATGGACAGAGCCAGCAGGACGGCCTCCAGGCCGGCGGCACACCACGCGGCCGCCTTCCCGTACGCCCGCAGCGCCACCACCGGCCAGATCGACAACATCAGGCAGTCGCCGAGCCCGATGAGGGCGGGATCGTCGCCATAGGAGGAGGCCAGCACGGGCGCGAACGGCAGCCCCTGCATCCGCTGGACGAAGTCGGCGGTGAGCGACGTCAGCCCGGTGGCCAGCGTGTCGTACAGGGTGAGGGCAGCGGCCAGCGCGGCCACCTGCGCGGGCGTGATCGCCGCCTGCACCCACATGTTCACCACGCCGACGACGAGCAGGATCAGCAGGGCGTCGTTGATCACAAGGAGCGCGGCCGGCCATCCCAGCGCGAAGGCGGTGACGTCGGCGGCGCACAGGAGCAGGGCGGCGATCATGCCCCACCGGCCGCCCAGCACGGGGGCGAGGGTGAGCTGGGTCAACGTCAGGACCACGAGCCCGAAGATCGACACGACGACGCCCGTGGGCAGGTGCAGGTACGCGAACGGCATCACGACCAGCGTCACCACCATGACCGCGATGTCCGCGCCCACCATCCGGCCGACCGGCGGTCTGGGCATGACGTAACGGCGCAGGTACGCGGCGGTGAGCGCGACGGCCGCAGCGACGAGGGCGTACAGGGCGAGCACGTACGGGGTCATCACAGTCCTCGCTCGAAGCTGATCTCCAGCAGGTCCGTGCGCAGCCGGCAGGGCGTGGGCAGGTCCTCGGCGGTCTCGACCAGAACGATGCCGGTCAGGGGCAGCCCGTGGGCGCGCTCCTCCAGCCGGCCGAGCAGGCCCTGCTCGGCCTTGCCAGCGACGACGTACAGGACGGTGTCCTCCAGGGCGTACCGGGTGGGCAGCGGCAGCGCATGCTCGGCCTGCAGCAGGTCCAGCACGTCACGCGTGGTCAGCCCGCCGGGCGACCTGCGGCCGAGCACCCGCGAGGTGGCGGGCAGGGCGGCGAGGGCGCACGTCGGGGGCTCGGCCAGAACCTGGACGAGGTCGCCGGTGACGTACCTGAGCAGGAGCGTGGTGTCGCGAAACGTGGAGTACGGCGTCACGACGATCGTGCCGACCTGGCCGGGAGCGGCGGGGGCCAGGGTCTCGGGGTCGAGTATCTCGACCAGGCCCTGGTCGGCGGACAGGTGCAGATGACCGTCGGGGCAGACGCGGCCGGACACCGGGGCGATCTCGGTCATGCCGTACCCGTCGCGGACCTCGGCCCCGAACGCGTGCTCCGCCCGCTCGCGCAGCGCGTCGGTGAGGACCTCGCCGCCGGACCAGATGGTGGTCAGCGCGAAGTCGGCGGCCCGCCAGCCGCCCCGCTCGGCCTCCTGCACGAGCGCCGCGAGGTGGGAGGCCGGCACGTTGAGATGGGACATCTGCGCGCGCTTGCCCGGTACGTGCAGCGGAGTGGCCAGCCGGTCGAGCGTGGCGGCCGGGTCGATGGTGCCCAGGTGCGCGAACACGGCCCCGGTACGGGTGACGGCCCGTTCGGTGAGGATCTGCGCGACGGACCGCGAGCTGCTCGCGTTGGCCCACACGTCGTCCGTGCGCACGTTCCCGGACATCATGAGCGAGAGCGCCGACAGGCATGACAGCAGCTCGATCTCGTAGGCGGAGAACCACACCAGCGTGGGCGTGCCCGTCGTGCCCGTCGTGTGCGCGAGCACGGATGGCCTGGCCAGGTCGGAGACGAACGCCGCCGGCCTGCCGCGCAGGTCGGCCTTGGAGGTGGGGGCGATCGAGGACAGGGTTTGCGGGGTGATCGAGGCCGGGTCCACGCCGTGCTCCGCGAACCACCGCCGGTAGTAGGGGCTCTCCGCCGCCGCGTGGGCCACCGTGCGCCGCAGCCGCCGCCGGGTGAGGTCCTCCTGGAGCTCGGGGTCGTTGCCCGCGATCAGGTCGTCGGCGCCCTCGCCGGGCGAGCCGAACGTCTCCAGCGTCTCGCGCATGTCGTCGACCAGCGTGTAGACGTCCCGCAGCCGGAACCTGCGCCCCGACATCATCGACCAGGCGTAGCCGAGCTGGCGTACCGCGGTGCCGAACACGCCGCTTTCCTCCCGTCGTGGTGTCCCCCGGGAGAGCTCCCGGGGGATCACTCGCTGTTCGTCAGACCTGCAGCCCGAAGATGGCGCTGGACAGGGTGCTGACGGCGTACTTCGCGTAACGACGGGCGGTCTTGACCATGACGAACTCCCAGTTCCTCAGGGGGCGCACCGATCGCGCCCTCTGCGATCAAGAGTGGGAGCCGCTGCCAGAGATCCCCTAGAGAGTCGCTACAAAGTCATTACAAACAGCTGGTCGCGGCCCTGTCCGCGCTACAACGCCCGCGGCCTGCAGCCTGTCGGCGGGGTTGCGTTCGACGATGTCCATGGCGATCCCCAGGCCGGCGCCATGAGCGACGACCGTGTTCCCGTGGGCTGAGGCCCGCGAGCACGACGACCGCGATGACCGGGCCCGGCACGTCTACGGCCAGGCCACGCTTGCGTCCCGGCACCTTCTGGCGACGTCCCGGCCGGTCGTGGTGGCGGGGACTGACCGAGGGGTGCGCGGCCTTCCATGCCGCGAGGACCGGTAACACTACAAACCCGCACGATCACATGACGACATCACCGATGGAGGCTCACGTAGGCACTCGCAGGGGCTCCAGGGCGGCCAGGACGAGGTCGAGCCCGAAGGTGAACTCCTCCGCCGGGTCGTAGCCGGCAGCGGCGAGCACCGCGGCGGACTCGTTGAGGTAGGGGAATTCGTCAGGAGGAAGCTGGGGCAGGAAGACGTCCTCGGTCATGTCCGCGAACTCATCGGCGGTGTCGAACGGCAGGCTGGCCTCCTGCAGGGCGAAACCGTAGACATAGCTGTCGATCAACCAGTTGGCGTGCGTCGCCATCAAGACCGGGAAGCCGGCCCTCCGCAGGCAGGCGGTGACCGCTTCGCGGTGGCGGAGGTTCGCGGGACCCGGCGATGTCCGCGACTCCATCAGGCCGATCGCCCACGGGTGGCGTGCGAGAACCTGTCGGGCGGATACCGCCCGGCATCGCATCGCTGACTGCCAGTCGGTCTCTTCGGGCGGGAGCTCGATCTCCTCGAACACGACGTCGATCATGGCGTCCAGCAACTCTTCCTTGTTCGCCACGTAGTAGTAAAGCGACATCGCGCCCGCGCCGAGCGCGCCGGCCAGCCGGCGCATGCTCAGCCCGTCGACCCCCTCGCGGTCGGCGAGCCGGACCGCCTCGACCACCACCCGTTGCCTGCTCAGCGCCGCGTCTGACGCCACCTGGCGTTGTTCCTTCGCAGACACGGGTCTCCTCTCGCTCGCTCGAACGGCTTGACAATCGTCCAGCGCACGGTCATGGTACAGCGTACTACCAGTAGTACGCTGTACGACGTACGGTGTACGAACCGGCCGGAGACGTTGCTCGGACGTGAGGAGGCTTGTGGGAATCGAACAGCGGTCGAGTGCCGGAGCGCGCCTGGCGCCGGGGGCGAGTCCGGCCGGGACGACGGCGATGCGGGCCGCCGGCCAGCCCCGTTACGGCCTGCCCTAAGCGCTCGAGTCGTCCGAGGTCCGGGCTACCGCTGCCCGGCCGAGGCGATGTGCTCGTCCAGGTGGGCGCGGCCTCGGTACATCCCTGCCGCCACTCCGGCGGAGGGACCGCTCCTCTCGAAAGAAGAACCGATGACCACCCGAACGAAAACCGCGACCCTGCTCGACAACCGGCCGGTCCCCGTCCACGCCAAGCTCGCCGCCGCATGGACCAGCTTCATGTTCCTCTACATCTACGTCGACTACTTCCACCTCCACAAGCCCGGCGTCATCGACAACCTCCGTGCCGGCGTCGTCTTCGAGTTCGACGTCAGCCCGACGTTGTTGACCATGATGCTCGCGTCCGTGGCGATCCCGGCCCTGATGGTGATGCTCTCCATGACGCTGCCCGCCCGGGTGAACCGCGCCACGAACCTCGTCGTCGCATCGCTCTACATCCCCTACTCGGTGTTCAACGCGGTAGGGGAGTCCTGGGACTGGGCCCCCTTCTACGGCCTTTCCATCGGGATCGAAGTGCTGCTCCTGGCCTTCATCCTGCGCTCCGCCTGGACATGGCCCCGAACCCCCGCCGTCCCGGCCGGTCCCGCGATGACCGACCTTCGACAGTAGGTGTCCGTGTAAAGCCCTACCTCGCTACCGCAGGCGTCCGTCTCGCTTGGCCTCTTGCGCGTCAGTCCGACAGCCAGTGCAGCTCGTGCGCCAGGGCTTTTGCGACGGCACGGATGCGGCGGTGAAGCGGCGACTGCTCGCGCGGGAGGACCACGTGGATCGTCAGGCTGGGCGCGCCGCGCAGCGGTCGCCAGGTGAGACCGGCCGGTTGTGTCGTGACCGCGGCTTCTCCGGCCGGGGCGAGGGTGACCCCGTCGCGCAGATCACGTTGGGACATGTCGAAGGAGACTGCGGGCGTGTGGAATCGCGGGTATGGTCGGGCGTCTCGGAACAGTGCGGACAGCTGATCGTGGATCACGGGGTTGGCCGCACGGTCCGGAAGCCGCAGCGGATACGCGGCCGCGACGGCGATCTCGATCTCCGGGTGTTCGGCCAGCGGATGGTGCTGCGCCAGCTGGACCCCGACGCGCATGCGCCGCAGCAGGAACCGGCGCACGCCACGGCCCGGCTGTTCACCGCGGGTGATCCCGGCCTCGATGCGGCCGTCGGCGACCGCGGGGGTGATCTCCGGTGTCGCCATCGGGACCGCGCTGACCTCGAGTCCGCTATTGCCGCGAGTCAGCCTGTCCACCAGGGCCGGTACCGTCTCGGCCCCGGCGCTGAGGCTGTAACCGATGCGCAGCGTGCCCAGTTCGCCGGCCGCCGCGCTCCGGGCGGTGTCCCAGGCCCGGTCCAGCGCCGCCAGCGCGGGCGGCGCGGACTCCGCCAAGGCGGCACCGGCCGTGGTCAACACGACGCTACGCGTGTTGCGGACCAGCAGGGCCGTGCCGAGTTCCGCCTCCAATCGGCGCATCCGGGCGCTGAGTGCGGGCTGTGCGATACCGATCCGTGCGGCCGCGCGGGTGAAGTTCAACTCCTGCGCCAGCACCAGGAAGTACCGCAGGCTCACCGTGTCCGGCGCCACGCGCCCTCCCCGCCGATTGATAACGATTCGTTCTGAGTCTATCCAGAATCGGTCTTTCCCTCGGCCGTACATCGAGCCCTAACCTGCGCATATGGCGATTCAACCGGCCGCAGCACCCGTCGCCGGGATCGGCCGATTTGAGGGTCAATTCGAAGTCGGACGTGTCCGGCCAAATACAGGAGGTTTCCATGGCTAAGGGCTACTGGGTCAGTGTCTACCCCGCCATTTCCGATTCTGAGGCCCTGACTGCCTACGACAAGCTGGCCGGTCCGGCTGTCCAGGCTGGGGGCGGGCGCAACCTGGCCCTCCTCCCGTCCCGTGGCGGTCGAGTCGTCGCCCACGAGGCCGGAATCACGCAACGTGTCGTGCTGATCGAGTTCGACAGCTTTGACCAGGCCGTCGCGGCATACGAGAGCGAGGCTTACCAGAAGGCGCTGGTGGCATTCCCCGACGGCGTCCAGCGCGACTTCCGCATCATCGAAGGCATCGACTGACAGTGAGGCTCGCCGGGCGTGGACCTGGTGCCGGCGGGCAGGCTGTCGGCACTGGCTCGCTACGGGCCGGTCTCCAAGGCGCCGACGTCGCGAGATCTGGAAAGCGATCGGCAGGCGGCCACACCTGCACGGCATGCCCGGATGATCGCGGCGGCCGGAGGGTGTGTTTCCGGCTTCAGGTCAGCCCCTCCAGGTCTGGAGGGGCTGACCTCTTGTGGCTGGTCGGAGTCAGACGGTGGTGGCCAGCCAGCCGATGGTTTCGCGGGTGTGGTGTCCGTCGCTCTTGGTGGCGCCGGCGAGGATCTCGTTGATGCGGATCCGGAAGCCCTGCGGCGTCACGTCCGCGATTCTGAGGCCGGGGGTCTCGGGTCCGTTGAAGGTCTGGACGAAGGGGATGACGATCACGCGTGCCCCGGCGGGGAACGGGGTCGGGAACGTCACCTGGGTGAAGGTGGAGGTGTCGCCGCCGGTGGTGGCCACGGGGTGGGTGGAGTCCAGGTCGAGGATGCCGGTTTGGATCATGCTCATGCGGGGGCTCCTTGTGGTGAGAGTACGGCTTTCCGGGTTTCGCGCTATGTGATCAGAATCCCGGTCCTTGCTACTGAATGTACATATTTGAACACTTGGAGTGATATGTGGCGGCAGCGGGCGACGACGACAGTTTGACGTTCGCCGCCGAGCAGTACGGTCCCCAGTCGTTTCGCCTGCGGGTGTCGGCGCTCAGACGGCGCTCACCCAGTGCGCCATGATTCCGGTGCGCCCATCGCCACCACTCTCGATGACGGCCTCGCCGGTCCCGATGCGGTAGGCGTGAAGTGTCACGACGTCTCCGGCGGCGAAGGTCTGCAGGAGCGTCTGCCCGGCGGTGGCTCGCAGTGTTGCATTGACACCGGCCAGGCCGCTCTGTGCCTCACTGCCGGGAAGGAGCACGCCATTGATGAACAACGCTGTGTGGACATACAGATGCGGCGACACCACAGCCACCGCGTGGAGGGCGTGATAGGAGACCTCCCATACACCGGGGAAGGGGATCTGCAGATCCGGAACCTCAGAGACCTTCTCGTGGACACGGTCGGCACCCCTCAGCGGGTGGCCGAAGGCGAGCGGGCCCGTCTGGAGCCATACTTTCGAGGCTCCCTGCTGGGGAGACGCGGTGTTGGGTGCTGACATGTCTGGCACACCTTCCGGATGAGGGCCTTCCGCCCTTCGGTGGGGACGAGCCACTGAACAGGCGCGGGTTGTACGCGCATCGATGCGTCTCTTTGAGTATTCGTTCAACTCCGTTCTGTATTCGAGAGAGAGATTACTGTCCCTCCGGCCACATAAGCCCCACTACGGGTGCCCACGAAAACGTCTCTGCCATCGTCATCGCGGCGGGGAGGGCGGCGGGGAACTACCGTCGCCTGCCACGAGGAGGTCCGGCAGGCACGGATCTGCCGAACGTGTCGCCCGCGTTGTCGCGGCCGATCAGGGGCAACCGGACAGTCCGACGGGGATCCGCCTGCGGTTGAGCAGAGTCTTGAGCGGGCTGCGTCGCATGGTGCCGGTCAGGGGCTGAGCACGATCTTGCCGTGGGTGTGTCGGCGTTCGAGTTCGGTGTAGGCCTGACGGACCTGCGTCAGCGGGTAGACGTTGGCGATCGGGACTTCGAGGTGCCCGTCGGCGATCAGGGCGGCCAGTTCGGCGAGTACCTCAGCGCCCGGCCTGCCGTTGGTTCCGGGTTCGGTCTTGACCCCGTACCTCGCGGCCGCCGCGAAATCGGCGATGGTGTCGATCCGTTCGGCGGCGACGCCGAGGGCAAGGGCCATTTCGACGTACCCGCCGCCGTAGGCGTCGATGAAGGCGTCGATGCCGCTCGGTGCGGCGGCCTTGATCCGGTCGATGACGCCGTCACCGTAGGCGATCGGGATCACGCCGTGTGTTCGCAGCCACCCATGGTTGTGCTCGCTCGCCAGGCCGATGACCGTGGCTCCGGCGCGGCGCGCGAACTGCACGGCGAGCGAGCCGACTCCTCCGGCTGCCGCGGAGACGACGACGGTCTCCCCGATGTCGAGTTGTACGGAATGCACTGCTCGCCACGCGGTCACTCCGGCGACGTACAGGCCGCCCGCCACCTCCCATGAGACGCTGTCCGGCTTGGGGGTGAGGTTGTCGACGTCGACCAGGACCAGCTCGGCCTGTGCTGCCCGCCGCTCGGAGAACCCGATCACCTCGTCGCCGACCGCGAATCGGTCGACTCCGGCGCCGACCTCGGCGACGATCCCGGCGAGGTCGCTGCCCTGCCCGGACGGAAAGGTCGAGGGAAAGATGTCGGCCATCGCGCCGGTGCGTATGGCCGCCTCACCGGGGTTGATGCCTGCGGCCTTGACCCGCACGAGGACCTGCCCGCTCCCGGGCGCCGGCCGGTCGACCTCGTCGACCCGCAGCACCTCGATTCCACCGAACTCGTCGTATCTGACTGCCTTGGTCATGGTCTTGCTTCTCCTGTGGCGCGATGCGCGGCCGGCGTCGAGAACGGGAAGGTGTTACCAGGGCACGCTTCCGGCGTCGTCGAAGAATCCGCCGGTCGGTCCGTCGTCGGGCAGGGTCGCGAGGTGAATCGCGATGGCCGCGCCCTGTTGTGGCGTGCGGACGCCCTGGAAGCCGTTGAGGTCGGTGGCGGTGTAGCCGGGGCAGCCGGAGTTGATCAGGATGTTGGTGCCGCTCAGTTCCTTGACGTATTGGATGGTGAGGGCGTTGAGGAAGGTCTTCGAGGCCAGGTAGGCGGCGGGAACCGGGCCCATGTCGATGCCCGGTGTGGTTTGCAGGGCGAGTGAGCCGACGCTGCTGGACATGTTGACGATCCGCGGTGCTGCCGAGTCGCGCAGCATCGGCAGCATTGCGTTGGTGACCCGGATGACGCCGATCACGTTGGTCTCCACGACGGCTCGCACGGTCGCGGGCTCGACCGTGGTCGGTGTCTGCGGCATTCCGCCGATGATCGCGGCATTGTTGACCAGGACGTCGAGCCCCCCGGCATGCCCGGCGATCAGCTCGGCCGCGGCGGCGACACTCTCGTCGTCGGTGACGTCGAGGGGCACGCCGAACGCATCGATCCCGGCCGCGCGCAGCTTCTCGACCGCGGTGTCGCGGCGATGTCCGTCCCTCGCGCCCACGCCGATTCGCCAGCCAAGGGCGCCCAGCCCTGCGGCGATCTCGTATCCGATTCCCTTGTTCGCGCCGGTCACCAGCGCGATCGTCCGTTCGCTCATGCCGTCGATCATGTTGCGGACTCGGGTGGGGCGTCCAAGACCGGTAAGGTGGACGGCGATACCGCACGGGTATCGGCCGTGGTCAGCGCTGGATACGATGAGCCGGTGGAGACGCGGGAGTTGCGATACTTCGTCGCCGTGGCCGAGGAGTTGCACTTCGGACGGGCGGCACAACGGCTCTCGATGGCGCAACCACCACTGTCGCGGGCGATCCAGCAGCTGGAACGGCGGCTCGGAGTCGTTCTGCTGCACCGCACCGCTCGCGCCGTCGCCCTGACCGAGGCCGGGTCGGTGCTGCTGCGGGAGGCCCGGCTCGCGCTCGACGCGGTCGAAGCCGCCGAGCGCCGCACCCGCCGCGCCGCGGCCGACCAGCCCGGTGTGGTCCTGGCCACCAAGGCCGGAGCGTCCAGGGAACTGCTGGCGAAGCTGCTGCACGCCTACGCCGCTGAACCGGGCTCAGTGCCCGTCGAGGTGATGCTGTGCGGGCCGGGCGAGCCGGAGGGTCTGCTGCGCACCGGGCGTACCGACGTCGCTCTGCTCCACCGGCCATACGACACGACGGCCGGACTCGACACCGAGGATCTGCACACCGAACAGCAGGTCGTGGTCCTGCCCAAGGGGCATCCGCTCGCCAACCGGGCGTGTCTGTCGTTGGCCGAGGTCAAGGCCCAGACGGACCTGCCCCTGCCGCGCTGGCCCGGACGGGATGGCGGCCATCCGGACGGCCCCGGCCCGCAGGTGCGCGACCATACCCAACTGTTTCAACTGATCGCGCTCGGACTGGCCTGCGCCGTCGTCCCCGAGTCGCTCCGCGACCAGCTGCGCGACGACTACGCCATCGTGCCGGTCCCGGACGCGCCGGCCGTCACGACCGTCATCGCCTGGCCGCCACACAGCAGATCCAAAGCCGTCGCCGACCTCGTCCGCACCGCAACACGCCTATGTGCTTGCTCACTGACGGGGTAATTCCGCAAAGAGCGTGACAATCACGAAGCAACTGTGGATGCGAACCATTCGGAGTCCGACGCTGCCCGTCCCCGCGAGGGCGGGCCGTACTGCTCTTCTTAGCTGAACGCCGCGGCGTTGCGGGCCGCCCAGTCGGCGTAGGTGTGGGGCTCGTCGCCGGTCAGTTCGCGTACGGCCGGTGACACGTCCGCGGCCCTGCCGACGAACGAGGCGAACAGCGTGAGCATCGAGTCCACGACCGGCGCGGGGGTATGCGCGATCAGCTGCTCGCGCGCCTGCTCGGGAGACAGTTCCTCCAGACGCAGGTCGCGGCCCAGGACCTTGCCGAGGATCCGAACCCGGTCGGCCGTCGTCAGCGAGGCGGGCCCGCTCAGCTCGTACGCCTTGCCCGCGTGCCCGTCGTCGAGCAGCGTCCGCGCGGCCACCGCGGCGATGTCGCGTTCGTCGATCGGCGCGGTGGCGGCCTCGGCGAACGGAGCGCGCACCACGCCGCCGTTCTTGACGCCGGGCGCCCACCGCAGGTCGTTCGCCATGAACGCGCCGGGACGCAGGAACGTCCACGGCAGCCCCGACCCGGCCACGGCCCGCTCGTACTCGGCGTGCGCGCTGCCCAGCACGCCGGCCTGCTTCATGGTCACCGCCAGCGCGGACAGCAGCACCACGTGCCCGAGGCCGGCCCTCGCGGCCTCGCGCAGGAAGCCGTCCACCTGGCCGGCGGCCGGGAGCAGGAACGCGCGGTCCGCTCCCCGCAACGCGACCCGCAGATCCTCTGCCTGCGACATGTCGGCCTTGACCACCTCCACGCCGTCGGGCAGCCCGGCCCGCTCGGGGTTGCGGCTGATCGCCCGGACCTGCTCGCCCGCCCCGAGCAGCAGATCCACCAGCTGACGTCCGACGTTTCCCGTGGCGCCTGTCACCAGAATCACGTCTACCTCACTTCGGATATCCGAACTGTTTGGATATGGGCACTGTAACCTGTGACCGTGACGGACCCCGTTTCGCCCCCGCGACTGCCACGCCCCGAGGAGGTCAGGGAAGCCCTCGGCTTCGTACCCCTGGTGGAGGCGTACTTCCGGCGGGCCCAGGCCGAGATGCCGGACCGGATGCGGGAGATCTTCCGCAGCCACGGGCTCACCGGAAGGCACGGCGCGGTCATCCCGCAGCTGACCGTCGAGTCGTCGCTCAGCGTGAGCGAGCTGGCCGACAGGATGGGCGTGTCGCTGCCGACGGCGAGCGAGCTGGTGGGCGACCTCAGCCGGGCCGGCCTGGTCGAACGCCGGGAGGATCCGGCCGACCGCCGCCGCACCCTGGTGTCGCTGGCCCCCGACCATCGGGCCATGGTCGAGGGGTTCGTCGCTCTGCGCGCCGCGCCGCTGCTGCGCGTTCTGGACAACCTCTCGCCGTCGGACCGGCAGGGGTTCGTGGCGGGTCTGATCGCGTGGGCGCACGAGGTGCGCAACTGGTGACGCCCGGTCCGCGACGGGACCGGGCCCCGGCGCTATGACGGGGGCGCGCAGCGGGTGGCGAGGCCGTCCAGGAGGCAGTCGAGGCCGAACGTGAAGCGGCGCTCGCTCTCGCGTTCGACGTCGATCTCGCCCGTGGCGGCCATCCGGCCGGCCAGCGTCGGGTGGCGTTCGGCGACCTGGCGCAGGTAATCGGCCGCCTGCTCGTCCCAGCCGGACCCGGTCCCGCTCATCCGGGCCAGCGTGTCGCGCCAGGCGACCTCCGCGATGACCGCGCCGACCACGTGGTCGTTGACGGCGGCCATGGCGGCGTCGAGGTCGGAGCCGGCGAACCCGGCGCTCTCCAGCAGGCGCAGCCCGGTTTCGGCCAGGGCGAGCGCGTTCGGGCCGAGGTTGGGCCGCACGGTCAGCTCGGACAGGGCCCACCGGTGGCGCAGCAGCATGGCGCGGTTGCTGCGGGCCAGCGCCGCCAGGCCGTCCCGCCAGCCGGACGTGCCGGGGCCGGCGCGCACCTCGCCCAGCACGCGGTCGAGGGCCAGCTCCAGCAGGTCGTCCTTGGTGTGGACGTACCAGTACAGCGACCCGGCGGTCACCCCCAGCTCGGTGGCGACGCGGCGCATCGACAGCCCGCGATGACCCTCGGCGTCGAGGACGGCGACCGCCACCTCGACGATCCGCTCGCGGGTGAGCTGACGGTCGCGCGGCGGCCGCTCGGGACGCAGCCACACGGACCCGCCGGAGGACTCTGACGACGGCACGCGATCACCCTACCCGCCTTGACGTCGCCTTCCATTCCCTTATACAACGTTCAAGAGTATTAAACACCGTTCAAGGAGGAGCCGGATGCCCGCCCTGATGTTCCGCCCGAACGGCCCGCTGCCGGGCGACGTGCACGTGACCGCGCTCGGCCCCGAGTCCGGGCCGCCGGTGATCTTCGTGCACGGCTCCACGAGCTGGGGCGACGACCCGGTGTACGGGTTCGCGGCGCAACGCCCGCTGGCCGCCCGGTTCCGGTTGCTGCTGATGGACCGCCGCGGCTACGGCGGCAGCCCGGACGCCGGGGACAGGTTCCCCGGCGACTACCTGGCCGACGCCGACGACATCGCCGAACTCCTCGGCGCGGGCGCGCACCTGGTCGGCCACTCCTATGGCGCCGTCGGAGCCATGATCGCGGCGGCGCGGCGGCCCGAGGCGGTGCGCTCGCTCACCTTGGTCGAGCCGGGCAGCTACCAGGCGGCCGCCGACCACCCCGCCGTGGCCGAGGCGTTGCGCGCCAACCGCGCCGCCTACGCCGACCTTCCCGACCTGACGCCCGAGGAGTGGCTGCGCGCCGCCGCCGGCTCGACCGGCATGCCCGAGCCCGGCACGGGCGAGCGGCGGTTGCGCGCGGCCGCCACGGCACTGCGCGAACGCGTCTGCTGGGAGGCGGGCCTCCCGCTGCCCGCGCTACAGGCGGCGTCCTTTCCCAAGCTGGTCGTCTCGGGCACCTGGGAGGGCGCGCCCGGGCCGTACCGGGAGCGCGGCGGCGTCCCTCTCATGGCCTGCGCACGGGTCACGGCCGAGCGGATCGGCGCCCGGCACGAGCAGGTGCCGGGCAGCGCCCACTACCCGCACGTCGAGGCGCCGGAGCGGCTGAACGCGCTGCTCACCGCCCTCTGGTCCGGCGCCTGACTGCCCCCGGAAGCGTCACGGGAGAGGCCCGTCAAGCCAGGAAGAACGTCGCCAGCGTGCGGGCGACCAGTGCGGGGTCGTTCTCCATGGGGATGTGGCCGGCCTCGGGGACCCGCACCAGCGTGGTGTTCGGCACCTCGTCGGCGAACCGCTGCGCGTAGCCGACCTGCTGGAAGGTGTCGTCCTCGCCCCACACCAGCAGCTTCGGCGCGTCGCAGGCGAGCAGGGCGGGCATCAGGTCGAGGGTGTATCGGCTGTCGGCGGCGCCGGCCAGCGCCATCCAGGACCGTCCCACGCGTGGTTCGCGCCACGGGTCGAGGTAGTCGTCCATCTCTTCTTCGGTGACAGGCCGGGCCAAGGCGGTGGTGACGGCCACGCGCCGGGCGGCGAGCAGGTCCTCCACGGTGGTGGCGGCGACCACGGCGGGGTCGCGGTAGCGCGCCACTCCGGGCACCGGCCAGGAGTCGTAGCTCACCGAGTTGACCAGCGCCAGCCGGGGAACCGCCAGCTCGCCGCCGGTCAGCAGCTGCTGGGCGACCGCGCCGCCGATGTCGTGCCCGGCCACGCCCGCGGGCGCGTCCATGCCGAGCGCCGCCGCGAACCGCGTCACCCAGGCGGCCAGCGCGGGCACGGTGGCCGTCTCCAGCGTCAGCTCCCCTTCCGAGCGGCCCAGGCCGGGGAGGTCGACGGCGACCGGCCGCAACCCGGCCGCGGCCAGGTCGTCGAGCACCCGCAGCCAGACGCGGCTCCAATACGTGCCGTGGAGCAACAGGACCTGCGGGCCGTGCTCGCCCGCCGTCAGATAGCTGGCCGTACGGCCGTCGACGTCGATCGTCATGCGTGTGGACATGGCCATAACCATCAGGGAATGGGCCACCGCCGGTCAAATACCGCTTAGGGTATGGCCCCATGACGTTGACGCAGCTCCGAGCGCTGATCGCGGTGGCCGAGCAGGGCGGGTTCACCGCGGCGGCGGACCTGCTCGGCATGTCCCAGCCCGCGGTCAGCCGCGCTGTCGCCGCTCTCGAACGCGAGCTCGGCGCACCCCTGTTCGTCCGTCACACCGACGGCATCGCCCTCACCGAGGCCGGGCGGCGCGCCCATCTTCGCGCCCGTGAGGCTCTTCGCCACTTCGACCTGATCCGCGCGGAGGTGGCGGCCGCCGCGGGTGAGGTCACCGGGCCGCTCCGGCTGGCCAGCCTGCCCAGCGCCACCGGCACCCTCATCGCCCACCGGTTGCGGACCTTCACCGATCGCCACCCCCAGGTCCAGGTACGCCTGTTCGAGGGGGCCGACGACGACGTCCGCGGCTGGCTGCGCGGGGGCGCGGCCGAGGTCGGCGTGGTCACGCTCCCGGCCCCCGGCCTGCACACGATCCCGCTCAGCACGCACGAGATGGTCGCCGTGGTGCCGGCCGGCCATCGCCTGGCGGGGCAGGAGACCGTCCACATCACCGACCTGGCCGGGCAGCCGTTCATCCTCACCACGGCGGGCTGCCGTCCGCTCATCACCGACGCGGCACGCCGGGCCGACGTCCAGCTCGACGTCGCCTACGAGGCCGGCGGCCAATCGGCCATCCTCGAAATGGTGGCCGCGGGCCTGGGGGTCAGCATCGTGCCCACGCTCGGCCTGCCGGCCCGGCTCGGACCGGTCACGACCAGGCCGCTCGAACCGCGCCTCACCCGGACGCTCGCCCTGGCCGTCCTGTCGCCGAGCGACTGCGGACCTGCCGTACGGGCCTTCCTCGACCTGGCCGAGCAATGACCTCTGGCAGGGTCGGGGCCTGACGGCGCTCTCCTCCTCATCGTGATGCGACGCTGGTTGCGGTGCGGACGAATGCCGCGAGTGCGGGTGCTCGGCCTCCTTGTGGCCAGGCGAGGACGAGGGTGGTGGGCTCGGCGTCGGTGACCGGTACGCAGACCAGGTCGTCGCGGAGCTGGCCGCGTACGGATGCGGGCACCACGGCGACCGCGCGGCCGAGCGCGATGAGCTGCAGGAGCTGGCCGACGTCCCGTACGGACAGCTCGTTCGAGGTGTCGGCCGACCAGTGGGGCATCGTCTCACCGGCCAGGTCGGCGAGGCGCACGCTCGCCCGGCCGGCCAGGCGGTGGCCCCGGGGGAGGACGACGACCTGGTCCTCGGTCAGGAGTTCCGCGAAGTCCAGACCGGTCAGATCGGTGTTCGAGCGGTGCAGCAGGCCGACGTCGGCGCGGCCGTCGCGGATCATCCCGGCGCGCTCGTGGGCCGCGCACAGGACGATGTCGACCGGGACCGCGTCCGGCTCGGCATCGTAGGCGGCCAGGATGCCGGGCAGCAGGCCGCAGTCACCGCCGGGTTTCATCGCCACGACCAGCCGCGAGACGGGCCGGGCCGCCCGCTGGGCGCGTCGCACGGCTGCGTCGACCGCGTCCAGGGCCCGGCGGCTCTCGGTGAGGAACACCTCGCCGGCCGGGGTGAGCGCGACCCTTCGGCTGCTGCGTTCCAGCAGGGTCACGCCCATCCGGCGTTCCAGCCGGCCGATCGCCCTGGACAGCGGCGGCTGCGCGATGCCGAGACGCTCGGCCGCCCGCCCGAAGTGCAGTTCTTCGGCGACCGCCACGAAGAACGCGAGTTCGCGGGTCTGTAAGCGATCCATACCCTGAGGGTATCGGCCGAGACTCAGCCGGGCATTGTCCTGCCGTGGCCCCCGGTGGTGAGGTCGTCCCCATGACGGACAGCACGATCGCCCTGATCACGGGGGCGAACAGGGGAGTGGGGCGGGCCGTCGCCCGCCGGCTCGCGGACCGCGGCGCGACGGTGCTTCTCGGCTCCAGGGATCTCGGGCGTGGCGAGGAGGCGGCCGAGGCGCTCCGGTACGGCGGCGGTGACGTGCACGCCATCGTGCTCGACGTCACCGACGCGGCGACGATCGAGGCGGCCGCCGGCCGGATCGGCGACCGCTTCGGCCGGCTCGACGTGCTGGTCAACAACGCCGGAATCTCCGGCAGCCCCGGGCCCACGGAGCCGGCGGCCGC
>NZ_JBSFGJ010000200.1:0-16560 GCF_053596515.1 Nonomuraea sp. NPDC001684 | reverse complement strand
GTCGTCGGTGCGCAGCCGCTCGTGGCTCTCGCCGGTGAGCTGCGCGGCGCGTTCCATCGTGCGCAGCGAGGCGGGGATCTCCGCCGGGGCGGGCGTCGCCGTGGGCGCGAGCGGCCTGCTCTCGTCGCCGCGGGCGTCCTCCTCGCCTTCTCCGTGGTGGTTCGAGCCGGTGTACGCGGCCGCGTCGGTCAGGTGCATCGGGCCGAACCCGGCGTCGCTCGACGGCTGGCCCGCGTGGGCGTCCCAGCGCGACTCCAGGTACGAGACGCCGAGCAGCACGCTCTGGGGGACCTTGAACTCGTCGGCCGCCGCGGCGAACGCCTGCTGCCGGTCGGCGGGCTCTTCGGCGTTGGCCGAGGGCACTTGGGTTAAGGGCAACAAGGCGACGACGGCGATCGCCAGCGCTCTGCGCATGAACCGCTCCTTGACTGGGGGGCGTGGTGCGCGTTCAGCGTCTCAACATTTTCCTTCTCTGGCGAGAACTTTGCGAAGATATTTTTCATCCCTTAACGGACCGCCGGGCCGGATCCGGCGGCCCGTTCCCGAGGACTAGCAGGTGACGGGCTGGGTAGGCGGGCCTCGGAGGAGAGGGGGGAGTTGTCATGCCTCGACCCGGAAGTCACTCCTACGACAACGAGCGCCGCCGGCTGCGCAAGCAACTGGACCGGCAGGGGATGAGCGAGCAGGAGCTCAAGAAGCGCGTGGCCAGGAAACTCCAGTCGGACCCGGACAAGAGCCCGCGCAAGGTGGGCGGCGACCGCGCCGAAGGACCCAAGTCCGAACGGCCTCGCCGGGGGGAGCGCTGAGGCCCTGATGATCGGCATCATCGACCGCGTCGGCGTCCAGGACCTGCTCGCGACGCGCGACGCCCAGCTCGCCGAGGTGCTGCCCGAGCGCGAGTACGCCTGGGCGCACCTGCCCGGCGCCGCGCACCTGCCGCTCGGCTCGCTCGACCGGCTGGCCGACGACCTGCTGGACCGGTCGCGTCCGGTCGTCGTCTACTGCCACGACTGGCTCTGCGACCTGAGCCCGCGCGCCGCCCACCGGCTGGCCCGGCTGGGCTTCGCCGACGTGCACGACTACGGCCTGGGCAAGATGGACTGGTTGTCGGCCGACCTGCCGTACGAGGGGGAGGCCGTCCTGGTGGGCTCCGGCGCCCGGCGCGACCCGGTCACGGCCGACCTGGAGGACCCGCTGGAGGAGCTCAGCGAGCGCATCGTCGCCGACCCGGCCGGGCTCGCGGTCGTGGTGGACCGGGACGAGGTGGTGCAGGGCGTCATCGGGTCGCGCGAGCTCAAGGGCGCCGACCTGACCGGCACCGCCGAGGCCGCCATGAACACCGGCGTCACCACCGTACGGCCCAGCGAGCAGCTCGACGCCCTGGCCACCCGCATGGAGGGCGCGAACGTCGACCACGTCGTCGTCACCCGTGCCGACGGCACCCTGGTCGGCCTCTACGGGCTCGGCGACCTGCGCGAACCCGGCTGGGAATCCGATCTCGGATAGCGGACGGGATTTGGAGCGGTCACCCGGCGTCTGCTAGCGTCAACAGCATGTCAGTGATCAGCCGATTTTGGCGCTATGTGGCGGCTCCGGGTGGAGCCGAAGGTCACATGCGCTGACTTACTGATCACCCGGAGCCCAAAGGCAGAGACGTCTCGTCTCTGCCTTTCGTCGTTCAGGCGGACGGCTCCGGGGGCCACGGATGTGGGCCGTACCGCCTTCGAACTTCCATCGAAAGCGGAGGACCAGCCCATGACCACGACCAGCGACCTGCGCATCACCTCGTTCGAACCCCTGCCCACGCCCCGCGAGCTCATCGGTGAACAGCCGCTCGGCCCGGAGCGCGAGGCGCTGGTGGCGGCGAGCAGGAACGCCGTGCGCGACGTGCTCGCCGGCGACGACGACCGCCTGCTGCTCATCGTCGGCCCGTGCTCGGTGCACGACCCGGAGGCCGCGCTCGACTACGCCCGCCGCCTGGCCGCCGCCACCCGCGACCTCGGCGACGCCCTGTGCGTGGTCATGCGGGTGTACTTCGAGAAGCCGCGTACCACCATCGGCTGGAAGGGCCTGATCAACGACCCGGACATCGACGGCGGCCACGACGTCCAGCGCGGGCTGCGCCTGGCCAGGACGGTGCTGCTCGACGTGCTCGACACCGGGCTGCCGGTGGGCTGCGAGTTCCTTGAGCCCACCAGCCCGCAGTACATCGCCGACGCCGTCACCTGGGGCGCGATCGGCGCCCGCACGCCCGAGAGCCAGGTGCACCGCCAGCTCACCTCCGGCCTGTCCATGCCGGTCGGCTTCAAGAACGCCACCGACGGCGACGTGCAGGTGGCCATCGACGGCGTGAAGGCCGCCGCGCACCCGCAGGTGTTCTTCGGCATCGACGACGAGGGCCGGGCCGCGGTCGTCTCGACCACCGGCAACCCCGACTGCCACGTCATCCTGCGCGGCGGGCGCACCGGCCCCAACTACGACCCCCAGTCCATCGGCGACGCGCTCGCGCTGCTGGCCAAGGCCGGGCTGCCGGAGCGGCTGATCATCGACGCCAGCCACGGCAACAGCGGCAAGGACCACGTACGGCAGGCGGCCGTGGTGCGCGAGGTGGCCGGACGCCTGGCGGCGGGCGAGAAGGGCATCGCGGGGCTGATGGTGGAGAGCTTCCTGGTGCCGGGACGGCAGGAGCCCGGCCCGGCCGAGGGCCTGACGTACGGGCAGAGCATCACCGACGCCTGCGTGGGCTGGGAGGAGACCGAGCGCCTGGTGGCCGAGCTGGCCGACGCCGTGCGCGCCGGCCGCGCCGCCGGCTGACGCCTCCCGGCGGCCCCGAGGTGACGGGCGGGCCGCCGGAGGCCCGGCAGGGCCGGTCAGGTGCGGCGGTCCAGCCGGAACGTCGGATGCCCCGGCGTGCCCGGCTGGGCGTCCAGCGACTTGTCGTCGAGGATGGGCGCGGCGTCCTCGGCCACGAAGACGCGCACGTCCCCCTGCTCGATGACCTGGTCCCCGGCGTACGGCGTGCTCGCCAGCGACACCTCCAAGGCGCCCGCCTCGTCCGGCTTGGCGGCGATCCGCAGGCCGGCGTGCGCGGGCACGTCCTCGCCGACCATCAGGTCACGGATCGCGACCACGGCGTTGTCAGTCAAAGTCAGCACGATGCGCTCCTTCTCGCTGGAGACCCCCGCCTCCCCCGCGACCAGGGCGGCAAACGCGCCGGGCCGGGATGAGCGCCCGCCATGGGGGTAGCGGAGCGTCATGGCTGACAAGGACGCCGACAAGGACGCCGACAAGGACAAGGGCGTGCTGGACGCCCTGCTCGAACAGTGCGGCCAGACGTTCGCCGCGGAGGCGGGCATCCGGCTCGCCGACCGGCCGCGGCCGCTGTACCAGCTCCTCGTGCTGGCCACGCTGCTCAGCGCGCGCATCTCGTCCGGGGTGGCGGTGGCGGCGGCGCGCGAGCTGTTCGCCGCCGGGTACCGCACGCCGCGGGACATGGCGCGGGCGAGCTGGCAGGACCGCGTGGACGCCCTCGGCCGCGGCCACTACCGGCGTTACGACGAACGCACCTCGACCATGCTCGGCAGGGGCGCCGAGCTGCTGCTCGACCGCTGGAAGGGCGATCTGCGCAGGTTGCGCGACGAGGCCGGGGGCGACCCCGGGCGCATCGGCGAGCTGTTGCGGGAGTTCCCCGGCATCGGCCCGACCGGCGCCGACATCTTCCTGCGCGAGGTCCAGGGCGTGTGGCCGCAGGTCGCGCCGCACCTGGACGGACGGGTCCTGGACGGCGCGGCCCGGCTCGGCCTGCCCCGCCAGGAACGCGGCCTGGCCCGCCTGGCCGGCTCCGGCGACGAGCTGGCCCGCCTGTCGGCGGCGCTGGTCCGCGTGTCGACCAGCAAGAAGGCCGCCGACGAGGTGAGGTCGGCCGCAGCGGGGTGAGCGGGGACGCTCTGTTAGGTTCGGCTCATGGGTGAGTTTGTAAGCGTCGAGGTGGCCGACCAGATCGCCACGATCCGTCTTGACCGTCCGAAGATGAACGCGATCGACGTTCAGACGCAGCGGGAGCTCGTCGAGGCGGCGCTTCAGGTCGATGCCGACGACCAGGTGCAGGCGGTGATCCTCTACGGCGGCGAGCGGGTCTTCGCCGCCGGCGTGGACGTCAAGGAGATGGCCGACATGTCCTATGCCGACATGTCCACCCACTCCCGCACGCTCCAGGCGTGCTTCACCACGGTGGCCCGCATCGGCAAGCCGGTCATCGCCGCCGTCACCGGCTACGCCCTGGGCGGCGGCTGCGAGCTGGCCCTGTGCGCCGACTTCCGGGTGGCCGGCGAGTCGGCCCGGCTCGGCCAGCCGGAGATCCTGCTCGGGCTCATCCCGGGCGCGGGCGGCACGCAGCGCCTGCCCCGGCTCGTCGGCCCGTCCCGCGCCAAGGATCTGATCTTCACCGGCCGGCACGTCCCCGCCGCCGAGGCCCTGGCCATCGGGCTGGTCGACCGGGTGGTGCCGGACGAGCAGGTCTACACGGCGGCCCTGGAGTGGGCGGCCACGTTCGTCGGCGGCCCGGCCGTGGCGCTGCGCGCCGCCAAGCAGGCCGTCGACCAGGGCGCCGAGGTCGACCTCGACTCCGGCCTGGAGATCGAGCGCCTGCACTTCTCCGGCCTGTTCGCCACCGACGACGCCAGGATCGGCATGCGGGCCTTCGCGGAGAAGGCCAAGGCCAAGTTCACCGGACGGTGACCGCCCGGCCGCCATACGAATGCGACCCTTTGGAGTAGGCCGTCCAAGGGGAAGCGGGTTTGCCAGTATGGTGGCGTTTCATGATGCGCGTCCCGGTCCCCGCCCGGCTGCGTAAAGCCGTGCGTACGTGGTTCGACTCCCGTTACATCTCCGTCGCCGACCACCGTCAGGACATCCGGGACGCGCTCTGGGAGGTCCAGACCCTGCGCAGGGAGATGGCCACTTTGCAGGGCGAGGTCGAGCGGCTGCGGAACGCCCGCCCGCCGGCCGGGCCGGTGATCGACAAGGCCAGGGTCGACGACACGTACCGGCTGGCGCAGGAGACCGCGCAGGCCCTCGACGGCGTGCTCCAGAACGAGGTGCTCGTCTGGCAGGCCATCGACGACCTGCGGGCCCGCGTCCCCGAGGGGGGCCGGCCGTGCGCGTGACCTGGTCCGGCACCGAGCTGACCTTCCGTCTCGACCCCGAGGACGAGATCACCGGCAGGGCGGCCGACGACCATCCCGTCAAGCTGGCCACCAACTCCTGCTCGATCGGCGGCGTGCCCGCCGACGCCCACCCCGACCTGTTCGCCGTGGCCGCCTGGACGATCGTGGCGCCCTGGACCAGGCGGCGGATCACGTTCGACCGGGCCGTCTCCGCCGAGGTGGCCGCGGCCCTGCACGACGGGTGGGGCATCGAGGCCGGGCCGGTCGGGGCCGAGCCGCGCCGGGCCGGGGACCGGCTCGCCCTCTCCTACAGCGGCGGCGCGGACTCCGTGGCCGCGGCGGCCATCCATCCGTCGGCGCCGTTCGTGCACTTCCGGCGGGTGCCGCATCCGCGGGTGCCCAACCGGTGGCCGCACTACCGCTCCGACGTGCTGGCCAAGCTGGCCGAGCGGACCGGCCGCGAGCTCACCACCGTCACCTCCGACCTGGAGTTCACGCTCGCCGAGCCGCGTCCCGGTTATCCGGAGCACCACGCCGTCGCGGTGGGGGCGCTCCTGCTGGCCGACCGGATGAACCTCGGTGGCCTGGGCTTCGGCTATGAACTCGGTTCACGCTGGCTCGGCGGTGACCGTTACTTGTTGCGGTTCACGCCTGACAACCCCATGTGGGCGCCGCACGGCGCGTGGGGCCGGTTGTTCGCCGCCGCGGGCGTGCACATCGTGCTCCCGGTCGGCGGGGTGAGCGAGGCCGTCACCATGCGGCTGGCCCTGAACTCCGAGCTCAAGGACCAGGTGCGCTGGTGCCTGCGCGGCACCGACGGCCCCTGCCGGACCTGCGGCAAGTGCCTGTACAAGGAGCTCATCCAGGCCGCCGTCGAGCGCCGTCCCCTGGACACGCCCCTCACCGCCGACCGTCCCGTGGCCCGCAAGTGGCTGCGGCCGCCCCCCTTCGGGGGCCAGGAGATGATCGAGTACGGCCTCGCCCGGATCCCCGGCGTCGAACGGTCCCTGTTCGCCAAGGCCCTCGACCACTTCGAGGCCACCGAGGAGTCCACGAGCTGGCTCGACCACTGCTACCCGCCGGCGATCGAGGAGATCCCCCAGCCGTGGCGGGCGGAGGCGGCCGCCTTCCTGACCTCCCAGGTCGGCCTCATGACCGAGGCCGAGGTACGGCGGGTGGAGACGTGGGGCACGTGACCGTCCGCGGGACGGATCCGGCGAAGTGCGAGGAGTTGACTGCGTGAAGGTTTACCTGTCGGTGGACATGGAGGGCGTGACGGGGCTGACCGACCCCGAGGAGATGCACGCCGGCAAACGCGGCTACGACCGCGGCTGCGAGCTGATGACCGCCGACGCCAACGCCGCCGTCGAGGGCGCGTTCGCCGCGGGGGCCGGCTCGGTGCTGGTCAACGACGCCCACGGGTCCACCAAGAACCTGCGGATCGACCTCCTGGACCCGCGGGCGACCCTGATCCGGGGGCCGGGCAAGGCCCAGCGCATGGCCCAGGGGCTCGACGGCACGTTCCAGGCCGCGTGCTTCGTGGGTTACCACGCGAGGGCCGGCGTCCAGCACGGCGTGCTCAACCACACGTGGATGGGCAAGGAGATCCAGAACGTCTACCTCAACGGCGAGCTGTGCGGCGAGACCCGGCTGGTCGCGGCGTGCGCGGGCTTCCACGGCGTGCCGGTCGTGCTGGTGACCGGGGACGAGGCCGTCGGCGAGGAGGCGCGCGAGCTGCTCGGCGACGTCGAGACGGTCGCGGTGAAGAAGGGCATCGACAAGTTCTCGGCCGAGTTGCTGCCGCCGAGCGTCGCCCAGGCGAAGATCCGTGAGGCCGCCGCTCGCGCGCTGTCCCGGTTGAGCGACTTCACGCCTTATCAGGTGGAGGCGCCGTACACGCTGGGGGTGGAGTGGAACTCGACCGCCATCGCGGCGGCGGTGGCGCTGGTGCCCGGCGTGAAGACGGCCGGCTCGCGGCACACCGAGTTCACCACCGACGACTTCCGCCAGATCATGGCGCTGCTCGGGATCTTCGCCACCATCGGCGGCCAGGTGGCCTGCGGCAGCGGGCCGTACGGCTGAGATGTCGGTAACTGCTGACTCAGGGAGCGGGTGACGGTGGAAGGCGCGGCGCTGACCCGGCGGGGGCTGCTCGTCGGGATCGGAGCGGTGGGTGGCGCGGGCGCCATGTACGCCGCCATGGGCGCGCTCGGGCTCGCCCCCTCGGAGCAGGACAAGGAGTTCGCCGCGCCGCGCCCCGGCGACTTCTCCCTGCGCGGCAAGGGCGCGGCCAAGGTGGTGATCCTCGGCGCGGGCGTGGCGGGGCTGACCGCCGCGTACGAGCTGGGCAAGGCCGGCTACGACTGCACCCTGCTCGAAGCCAGGGGCAGGGCCGGCGGCCGGAACCTGACGCTGCGCGGCGGCGACCGCCTGACCGAGCTGAACGGCCCGGCCCAGGACGTCAGGCTGGGCGAGGGCGTCTACTTCAACGCCGGGCCCGGCCGCATCGCCCCCTGGATGGTCACCCTCGACTACTGCAGGGAGCTGGGCGTCCCGATCGAGACGTTCGTCAACAACAACGCCGCGGCGTACGTCCACACCAACGGTAAGACCGTGCGGGCCCGCACCGCCCGAGCCGACATGTACGGATATGTCGCGGAATTGCTGGCCAAGGCCACAAATATCGGCGCGCTCGACAAGGCGATCACCGCCGACGACCGGCAGCGCCTGCTGGAGTTCCTCCGCCGGTTCGGCGACCTGGGCCCCAAGCTCGACTACGAGGGCTCACCCCGGCGCGGCTTCACCAAGTACCCGGCGCTCGACGGCGGCACCCCCGTCCCGCCCCCCGGCACCCTGCACGACGTGCTGGCCGCCGCCACCGGCCGCGCCATCACCAACGACTTCGGCTACGACATGGCCACCCCCATGTTCCAGCCGGTCGGCGGCATGGACGCGATCGTCACCAAGCTGACCGAGGCCGTAGGGGCCGACCGGATCAGGACCGGCGCCAAGGTCACCAGGATCACCACCCTGGACGACGGCGTCGAGGTGGCGTACGACGGCGGCAGCGTCAAGGCCGACTACTGCATCGCCACCCTCCCCCCGCACCTCCTCGCCAAGATCCCGCACAACCTCGGAGCGCAGGTCACCAGCGCCCTGGCCACCCCCATCCCGGTCGCCGCCGGCAAGATCGGCCTGGAGTACGGCAGGCGCTGGTGGGAGCTGGAGGACCGCATCTACGGCGGCGTCACCGAGACCGACCTGGACATCACCCACATCTGGTACCCCTCCCACGGCTACCACTCCGAACGCGGCCTGATCGTCGGCTACTACAACACCGAGCAGAACGCCGAGCTGTACGGCTCCCTGACCCCCGAGGACAGAAGGCGGAAGGCCCTCACCCAGGGCAGGAAGATCCACGGCGACAAGTACCGCCAGAACCTGCTGTCCAGCGTCTCGATCGCCTGGCACCGCCAGGAGCACATCCAGGGAGGCTGGATGTACTGGCCGTCCTTTGATTCGTCCTTCACTCTTCTGCAACGCCCCGCCGGAAGGGTCTACTTCGCGGGTGACTGGCTCACCCACTTGATCGCCTGGCAGGCAGGCGCCATGGAGTCGGCCCGCAGCGCCGTCACCCTGCTGCACCGGCGGGTGCTGCAGTCCACGTGACGTCGCACGCCACTTCCTCGACCGGCATAGGGTCGGTCAAGGAAGAGCGATCGAGGAGACGAGGATGACGTTGCACTGGGTGCCCGCGACCGGCCGCGCCGACCTGCTGGCCGATCCGGTGGCGTTCGCCGTGCCGGGCGTCGAGGGCGCCGAGGTGACGGAGATCGACCCCGACCTGGCCGACACGGCCGCGTTCTGCGAGCGCTACGGCGTACGGCTCGACGAGTCGGCCAACTGCGTGGTCGTGGCCGCCAGGCGCGGCGGCGAGACGCGTTACGCCGCCTGCATGGTGCTCGCGACGATGCGCGTCGACGTCAACGGCGTGGTGCGCAGGCACCTCGACGCCCGCAAGGCGAGCTTCGCGCCGATGGCCGACGCGGTCGAGCTGACCGGCATGGAGTACGGCGGCATCACCCCGCTCGGGCTGCCCGGCGACTGGCCCGTCCTGGTCGACGTGCACGTCGCCGAACATCCCAGAGTGGTGATCGGCAGCGGCCTGCGCAGGTCGAAGCTCGCCGTGCCGGGCGCCGCGCTGGCCGGGCTGAAGGGCGCCGAGGTCCTGTCCCTGACGACCTGAAGGCCCCGAAGCCGAACTGAAGCCAATTCGAGACCGTTGGATGGGAAACCGATGAGGCCGTATCGGACGTTGTACGAGTGGGAATGTGGCCTCATGGTTCATCTCGTGGGCGGGGATTAAGCCGGTATGGTGCTTCATGCCATGAACGATGACCGACTAGGCCCTTACCGGCTGCTCAGGCGGCTCGGTGAAGGCGGGATGGGCGTTGTCCACCTCGCTGTCGACCCCCAGGGGCGACAGGTGGCGGTCAAGGTCCTGCGCGGAGAGGTCGCCGGTGACGAGGTCGCCAGGCGACGGCTTTCGCGTGAGGTCGAGACCATGCGCCGGGTCCGCAGCAAATTCATCGCAGAAGTGGTCGATGCGGATGTAACCGGTCATCGTCCCTACATCGTCACGCGTTACGTGCCCGGCCGTCCTCTCGACGAGATCGTCAAGGACGACGGGCCGCTCGACCTGCCCGCGCTGGTCCGGCTCGCCCACGGGGTGGCCTCCGCGCTGGCCGTCGTCCACTCCGTCGGCGTGATCCACCGCGACCTCAAGCCGGGCAACGTGCTGATCCTCGACGGCGAGCCCGTCCTGATCGACTTCGGCATCGCCCAGGCGGTCGACGCGACCAGGCTGACCCAGACCGGCATGTTCATCGGCACGCCCGGCTACCTCGCGCCCGAGATCATCGAAGGCCAGGAGGCCGGCCCCGAGGTCGACATCCACGCCTGGGCGGGCACGCTGCTCTACGCCGCCACCGGCCAGCCGCCCTTCGGCAAGGGCACGCTGGAGATGATCTTCTACAACATCACCGCCGGCAAGGCCGACATCAGCGGCGTGCCGGCCGAGCTGCAGCCGCTGCTCAAGGCGGGCTTCCAGCGCAACCCGGCCAAGCGTCCCAAGGCCGCCGACCTGGCCGAGCAGACGGCCCGGATGTTGCCGAGGCCGCCGCACGGCGTGCCCGACGAGATCTCCACCGTCCCCCGGCCCGACGCGCCCGACGACTACCCGACCAGGCGGCCGCCGTTCGTGGGGGAGAAGCCGTCCTACGACGTCTCCACGCCGCCGATGACGCCGCGCCGGCTGATCGACGGCCAGGAGCAGCCGGTCGCGCCGCCCGCCGACCCGCACTTCGTCTCGCTGCTGCCCAACCAGGCGGCCGGGCTGCCCAACCAGGCGGCTCCGCTGCCCGGCGCCGGGCTGCCTGGCGCCGTGCTGCCCGACCAGGGCGCGGCGCCGGCGGACCAGGGCGCGGGCGACCCGTGGCCGACCCGCCGGGTCTCGCCGGAGGAGCTGCGCCAGATCCAGCGGGAGGCCGGGCCCAGCCAGCCCTGGCCGCAGCAGCAGCCCCCGCTCCACCCCCAGCCGCAGTCACAGCCGCTGCCCCAGTCGCAGTCGCTGCCGCAGGTCAACCCGCACGAGGCCGACGTGCCCACCCGGCGGGTGCGCCCGGACTCGGCGGAGTTCGGCCGGCTCAGCTCCGGCCCCCAGCCGGTCGACCACGGCCGGCTCGGGTCCGGCGCGCAGCCGGTCGACCACGGCCGGTTCAACTCCGGCCAGGAAGCGGCCAACTACGGCCCGGTGCCCGTGCAGCCGCCGCCCTACATCCCGGCGCAGCCGCAGTACCCGCCGCAAGACCCGCAGGCCGCTCGCGAGCCGTACCACCAGGGCGGGCGTCCGGCGCAGCCGCTGCAGCGCTCGAAGGCGTACGGGGTGGCGAGCGCCATGCTGCTCATCCTCATGATCGTGGCGGCGGTGACGGCCCCCGTCCTGGTGGCGGTGGTGGCGATCCCGATCGCCGTGCTGCTGCGCGCCGCCGACCTCGCCCAGCCGGCGCTCAGCGGGCGCAGGCCCGCCGGGTCCGCCGCCCTCGACGTGCTCAGGGTCTTCGCCCAGCCGCAGGCGCTGGCCAAGTCCGTGGGCATCACGGTCGCGCTCGTCCTGTACGCCCTGATCCTCGGCCTGCCGGTGACGCTGCTGCTCAGCGTGGTGGTCAGGATGAACTCGGCCAACGCCCTCGCGTGGGGGGCCGCGGTCGCGCTCTGGACCCTCTGCGCGGGGCCGGGCGTCGAGGGCCCGGGGCGGCAGATGCGCAGAACGCTCTCATCGCTCGTACCCTCTAGAACAGCGGCCATGGCGATGGCGGGAGTGCTGGCGGCGGGCGCCGCGCTCTCGCTGATCCTCGCCTACGGCACGTTCGGGGACACGCCAAGGGGGAGTGTATGGAGTCCACTGGACGTCACACCCGTGACAGAGCAACTCAGCAGCCTGAAGGGCGGCGGCTGAGCCGAGGAAGGTGGCGATGAGCATCCAAGCGCCGGAACGCCTCGGCCCCTACCGCATCGTCAGGAAGATCGGCGAGGGCGGCATGGGGGTCGTCCACCTGGGTCTCGACGGTGAGGGCCGCGAGGTCGCCATCAAGGTGCTCCACCCGCACGTGGCCGCCGACCTCAAGGCCCGCGACCGGCTCACGCGCGAGGTCGAGACCATGCGCCGGGTGCGCAGCCCGTACGTCGCCGAGGTCATCGACGCCGAGCTGGTGGGGGGCCAGCCCTACGTCGTGACCCGCTTCGCCCCGGGACGCACGCTGGAGGAGACCGTGCTGACCGAGGGCGCCCTGGAGGCGCGGCAGGTCATCAGGCTGGCCCAGGGGCTGTGCCAGGCGCTGGTCGCCATCCACGCGGCCGACGTGATCCACCGCGACTTCAAGCCGTCCAACGTCATGCTGGTCGACGGCGAGCCGCTGGTCATCGACTTCGGCATCGCCCACCTGGTGAACGCGACCCGGCTGACCCAGACCGGCATGTTCGTCGGCACGCCCGGCTACCTGGCGCCCGAGATCATCCGCGACTCCGACATCACCCAGGCGGCCGACGTGCACGCGCTGGCCTCGACGGTGTTCTTCGCCGCCACGGGCGCGCCGCCGTTCGGCACCGGGACGTTCGAGGCGGTCTGCTTCAACATCATGGAGGGGCGGGCCCAGCTCGACCGGGCGCCCGCGTGGCTGCGCGGCTGGTTGTCGCGCGCGCTGCGGGTCGATCCCGCCGCCCGGCCGGGCGCGCAGGAGCTGCTGCGGATGGCCAGGGAGCTCGACCCGTCGGTGACGACGTTCAACGAGATCGAGGGCCCGACCGGCACCAAGCGCATCGGCAGCGGCACGCGCGCCATGGACACGTTCTCCGACCTGCTGCCGCCGGTCGAGTACCGCAAGGCCGCGCCGCCGCCCCCGCCGCCGCCCGCGCGGCGGGAGGAGCGGCCGCCGCCCTACGTGCCCGCGCCGACCTCGGCGCGCCCGGTGCCGCGCACCGACCAGCGGGTGGCCGGCTACCCGGCGCCGCCGCCGCAACCGCGCCCCTACACGCCGCCGCCCCAGCCGCGCGGCCACGTGCCGCCGGCGGAGCGGAAGAGGTACCTGTTCGGCGCCCAGGTGACCGGGTTGCTGCTGCTGGTCACGCTGGTGGCGCTGACCGTCATGATGCCCGTCGTCATGGGGGCGGTGGCCGTCGCGCTCGCGGTGGTGCTGCGCGTGGGCGAGTACCTCTTCGGCGACATGGTCAAGCGGCGCCAGATCCGCGGCAGCAGCTCGGCCGACCCGCTGCTCGCGCTGGTCGGCACGCCGTGGGCGCTGGTCAAGGCCGCGCTGGTGACGCTGGTGCACGTGCCGCTCGCGCTGCTGTTCGGCGCGTGCGTGTGGGGGGCGCTCCACTGGGCCGGCGGCATGGGCACCAACCAGGCCGCCGCCTTCGCGGCCGGCGCGTTCGCCGGGGGCCTGTTCGTGCTGCCGGGCGGCGGCGCGCCGCGCAAGGCCGTGACCCGGACGCTCACCGGCGTGCTGCGCAGCCCCGGAGCCGCGCTGGTCGCGGTCGTCGCGGTGGGCACGGCGGCGCTGTTCGCGGCGATGTTCGCGCTCGGCCAGGACCCGGTCTGGACGCCCTGGCGGGCCCCGCAGAGCGTGATCGACGACCTGGCGAGCGACGCCAGGCAGAGCACCATCGGGCTGATCACCGGCCTGATCGAAAGTCTGCTCGACGGGCTGGGGTTGGGCTTCCTGACTCCGTGGTCGTGAGTGTCCCCCTCGGCCCGGCGGGGGAGAGATGAGGTATGAGCAAGCGCCTCGGCCCCTATGAGCTTCTCTCCAGGCTCGGCGCGGGCGGCTTCGGCGAGGTCCATCTGGCGCTCGACGTCCAGGGGCGCACGGTCGCGGTCAAGGTGCTGCATCCGCACGTCGCGGCCGACGCCCTCGCGTTGGGCAGGCTCGACCGCGAGGTGGAGACGATGCGCCGGGTCGGCGGGCCGCACGTCGCCGAGGTGCTCGACGCCTCGCTGGAGGGCCCCAGACCGTACCTGGTGACCCGTTACGTCCAGGGCCGCCCGCTCAGCGCCGTGCCGGTGCCCGTCGCCGAGCTGGGCCCCCTGGCCTCGGGGCTGGCCGACGCGCTGCTGGCCATGCACGAGTCCGGGGTGGTCCACCGCGACCTCAAGCCGGCCAACGTGATGATGAGCGAGGACGGCCCGGTCGTCATCGACTTCGGCATCGCCAGCGCGCTCGACTCGTTGTCGGTCACCGCGTCCGGCGCCGTGGTCGGCACGCCCGGCTACCTGGCGCCGGAGATCCTCGAAGGCGGCAGCGCGGGCGTCGAGGCCGACGTGTTCTCCTTCGGCGCGACGCTCGCCTACGCCGCGACCGGGCGGCAGCCGTACGGGCAGGGGCCGGCCTCGGCGGTGGCCTACCGGGTCGTGCACCACCCGCCCGACCTGGAGGGCGTGCCTGACTGGCTGGCGCCGCTGTTACGCGAGTGCCTGTCCACCGACCCCGCCGCCCGGCCCACGGCCGCGCAGATCTGCGCCCGGCTGGGCGTCGCCCCCGTCCCGCACGTACGGCAGACCGGCCCCCGTCCCTCGGCCCCGGTGGCGCGTCCCCGACCGGCCGACGACATGAGCACGAGAGAGTGGCGGCCGGGCGACGGCCGTCGCAGGCCGGTCGAGGAGTCCAGGGCGCGGCACCGGGAGAAGGTGCGCAGGCGGTGGCTGATCGGCTCGGGCCTGTTCGTGTCGCTGCTGGCGGCGGCCGCCCGCGAGCCGCTGCCCGAGGTGGCGCTGTTCCTGCTGGCCGCCTACGTGCTGGCGGTGGTGAGCGACGCGGGGGTGGCGCTGCTCTCGCGCGGGCCGTACCGGCGCGGCCGGATGGTGGCCGACCTGGTGAGCGTGGCGGGGGCGGTGGGGCTGTGCTTCGGGCTCGCCGCGGTGTTCAGCACGTTCACCCTGGCCCTGTTCGCGGGTACGGCCCTGGTGGTGGGCATCGTGTTCCTGTTGTCCGCCTGATTTCCCTCGGGGGCGATCGGAACGTACCGAATAAAGTTCGGTATGGTGGGAAGGGTAGGGGCTTGACGCGGGAACCGCCGGTTTGCGCGTAAGCTACCCACGGGTAACATGACCGCGGGAGCCAGGGCACGACTCTGACCCACCCCGTGTCAGGAGCCCGTCGGGAACCTGGCAGTCTGGTCAGCATTGCATTCGGCGCCTATCGCAGCGACGCGGTGGGCGCACGCGAACACGGGAGGTCGGCCACCGGCCATGAACATCGTCGTCTGCGTGAAGCAGGTCCCCGATACGGCGACCGAGCGCAAGCTGCGGTCCGATGACAACACGCTCGATCGTGACGCCGTCGACGGCGTGGTCAACGAGCTTGACGAGTACGCGGTCGAGGAGGCGCTGAAGCTCAAGGAGGCGCATGGTGGCGAGGTCACCGTGCTCACCATGGGCCCGGGCAAGGCCACCGAGACCATCCGCAAGGCCCTGGCGATGGGCGCCGACAAGGCGGTCCACCTGAGCGACGACGCGCTGCACGGCTCCGACGCGCTGTCCACCTCGTACGCGATGGCCCAGGTGCTCAAGAAGATCGGGTTCGACCTGGTCGTCCTGGGCTCGGAGTCGACCGACGCCCGCACCGGCGTGCTGGCCGCGATGCTGGCCGAGCGCCTGGGCACGGCCCAGCTCACCCTGGCCAACAAGGTCGAGATCGAGGGCTCCTCGATCAGCGTCCAGCGCATCACCGACTACGGCTTCGACAAGGTCCAGGCCTCGCTGCCGGCCGTCGTGTCCGTGGTCGAGAAGATCAACGAGCCGCGTTACCCGTCCTTCAAGGGCATCATGGCGGCCAAGAAGAAGCCGGTCGAGACGCTGGCCATCGCCGACGCCGAGATCGACGCCGCCCAGGTCGGCCTGGGCGCGGCCTGGTCCGAGGTGGTCGACTTCGCCGCCGCGCCGCCGCGCGCCGCCGGCACGATCGTCAAGGACGAGGGCGACGGAGGCTCGAAGGCCGCCGACTTCCTCGCCTCCAAGAAGTTCATCTGAGAACGGGGGTTTTACTGATATGTCGGAGATTCTCGTTCTCGTGGAGCAGGTCGACGGCGAGGTCAAGAAGGTCACGCTCGAACTGCTGACCCTGGCCCGCTCGCTCGGCACGCCCGCCGCCGTCTGGGCCGGCCCCGGCCTCGGCGACGCCGCCAAGGCCAAGCTGGCCGAGTACGGCGCCGAGACGATCTACAACGCCGGCTCCGCCGACATCGTCGACCACGTGGTGGCGCCCAAGGCCGAGCTGCTGGCCCAGCTCGTCGCCGAGAAGTCGCCCGCCGCGGTGCTCGTGGCCGCCACGGCCGAGGGCAAGGAGGTCGCCGGTCGGCTGGCCGTCAAGACCGACTCCGGCGTCATCACCGACGCCGTGGGCCTGTCCGAGGGCTTCGTGGCCGACCAGTCGATCTTCGGTGGCGGCGTCAACGTGCACTCCAAGGTGCGCAAAGGCACCCCGATCGTCGCCGTACGCCCGAACTCGACGGCCCCGCAGGCCGCCGCGGGCGCCGGCGCCGTCGAGGAGGTGTCGGTCGCGCTGAGCGAGGCGGCCAAGGCCGCCCGCATCGTCGAGCGCGTCAAGCAGGAGAAGGGCGCCAGGCCCGAGCTGACCGAGGCCGCGATCGTGGTCTCCGGCGGCCGGGGCGTGGGCTCCGCCGAGAACTTCTCCGTCATCGAGGGCCTGGCCGACACGCTGGGCGCGGCCGTCGGCGCCTCGCGCGCCGCCACGGACGCCGGCTGGTACCCCCACCAGTTCCAGGTGGGCCAGACGGGCAAGACGGTCTCGCCGCAGCTCTACATCGCGGCCGGGATCTC
>NZ_JBSFGJ010000199.1:0-16595 GCF_053596515.1 Nonomuraea sp. NPDC001684 | reverse complement strand
CGGCAGGCACCTGGTCGCTGCCGAGCGCGCCCTTGAGGAGGACGATCCCGACAAGGCGCACGAACACACCAAGGTGGCGCGTCGGTTCGCCGCTCGCATCGGTGTCGTACGCGAGGCTGCGGGCATCGTCGCCTACCGGGCCGGACACTTCTCCGAGGCGCTCAGCGACCTGCGTGCGGCCAGGAGGATGACGGGGTCCGACGCGTACCTGCCGGTCATGGCCGACTGCGAGCGCGGTATGGGCCGTCCGGAGCGGGCCATCGATCTCGTGCGTTCGCCGGAGGCCGAGCGCCTCGACCGGGCCGGACGCATCGAGCTGACCATCGTCGAGTCGGGTGCCAGGCGTGACCTCGGCCAGCAGGACGCGGCCGTGATCACCCTTCAGCGCCTGCCCGAGCTGCGTGACCCGCAGCCCAAGCCGTGGTCGGCGCGCCTCGCGTTCGCCTATGCGGACGCCCTGGCCGACGCCGGGCACCAGGAGGCGGCGACCGACTGGTTCGCCCGTGCGATGGCCTTCGACGAGGACGGGGAGACGGACGCGGCCGAGCGCTACGCCGAGCTCACCGGAGCCGTCATCGAGGACGTCGAGGAGGACTTCGAGGAGGACCTCGACTCCGAGGACGACTTCGACGACGCCGGCGCCGCCGACGCGGGCAAGCTGGCCGAGGAGGAGGAAGAGGACGACGAGGCCCTGGCCGAGGCGGACGACCTCCTGGAGCCCGAGGTCGCCGAGCAGCCTGCCGAGCCGGTCGAGCCGGTCGAGCCGAAGGACGCCGTCGCTGTTGAGACGGCCGAGCCGGAGGCGGGCGAGCCCGCCGACGGTGGCGAGGAAGAGAAGCCGGCGGAGGCCGGGACGCCGGGGATCACGCCCGCGTTCATCGAGCCGGACTTCGGTGACGTGCTGGAAGTCGAGACGGACGAATCCGCTCAGGACCGGCCGAAGAAGAACGACGAGTAGGTGTTGCCGCTCCGCCGTCCCCCTGATGATCAGGGGGACGGCGGAGTTTTTTGTGTCACATGGGGTGTGATCGGCCGGTCGTCATCGTTCGACGCGGTTGAGCCAGTGGAGGATGCCCGCGACGTTCGACGGGGCGCCGCTCAGCAGCTCGAACTGCTCGGCCGTCACGTCGTCCGACTGCAGGGCGGTGTAGCGCTCCTTGGTGCGGTCGCGGACCATGGCGACCGCGTGATCGAGGTCGAGGCCCTCGGAGTGTGCCTGACGGGTGAGATCCACCCAGACCCGGAGCTCTTCGGCGGACCGCTCAAGGGTCTCCTGGACGGCGCCGACCGGTCCGTAATGGCTGAACAGCAACCGTTGCGGACCAAGTGCCTGGAACAGGGCGATCGAGTCGAGAGCCGTCTGAAGGTCGAAGTCCGGCGGCGGGGTGGCGGGGCGCAGGTCGCCGGTCTGGGGCAGGTACACGCCCGCGGCGTCCCCGACGTAGAGGTCTCCGGTGGCGGAGTCGATCAGGCCGACGTGGTGCTTGGCGTGGCCGGGCGAGTAGTGGCTGCTCAGCGTGCGGCCGTTGCCCAGGTCGATGGCGCCGGTGTCGCCCAGGGCGACGATCCGCTCGGCCTCGGTGGGGGACAGCTCGCCGAAGAGGGTGTCGAGCTGGTCACCCCAGACCATCCGGGCGCTGGCCATCAGACGCGACGGATCGGCCAGATGGCGCGCGCCCTTCTCATGTACCACCACCTGCGCGGACGGGAAGAACTTCGCGATGTCGCCCACACCGCCCGCGTGGTCCAGGTGGATATGGGTCACCACCACGGTGGCCAGGTCGTCCGGGCCGACGCCGAGCGAGGCGAGCGCGTCGCGCACCACGGGGGACGAGGTCGAGGTGCCCGTCTCCACCAGGCACGGCCGATCTCCCAGGATCAGGTAGCCGGCGGTGATGCCCGCGTATCCGGCCATCTTGGTGTCGATCTCATAGACGTCGCCGCCTAGTGCGGTGATGTTGTCCACAGGCACTCCCGCGCGTACATCCGTCATCCCCAGAACGACGTTCGTATCGATCCGGGCTTCCCTTCATCGTAGAGAGTGATCTCCTCCGGAACACAAACGGGAGGACGACAATGGATCGGAACGAGGTCGTGCTGGTGGGGCGGCTGTCGGCGGCGGTCGAGGAATACGCGATGCCGAGCGGCGACATGGCCACGAAGTGGCGCGTCATCGTCCGCCGCCGGCGCAGGCACCGGCGAGGCCCGGCTCTCACCGACAGCATCCCGTGCGTCACGTTCGATCCCGAGGTGGCGGAGATCGTGCGGGGCCTTGAACCGCGCAACTTCATCGAGGTGACGGGCGCCTTCCGCTGCCGGGTCTTCGGCCCGGCCGCCGCCAAGATCTGGCGGTACGAGGTGGAGGTCAGTGCCGTCAGACCTGTCGAGGAGACGGTTCCTGAGCCATCTGAGCAGGTGGTTCCGAGCCGGGGGCCGCGGCAGGTGGCTCAGTTGGCCGGGGCGGGGTGACCTTGTCGGCGATGGCGAGGCGCCGCCCCGGAGAGCGCTCGGAGGTGGGCAGGGGAGGCGCGGCCACGCGGCAGGGGCGGCGTCAGTCGATGGCGAACGTGCGCAGGACCAGGCCGGTACGCGGTTTGGGGCCGAAGGAGGTGGACTTGCGGGGCACTCGTTCGCCGCCCGCGGCGACCGCCAGCACGTCATGGACCATGAGCGGCTTGAGGATGACGGCTGTGCCGCCCGTCTGGATCGCGAGCCGCAATGCCGCCTCGGTGTCGTGGTGGACGATGCGTACGGCCCGCTCGTCGTCCTCCATGCCCCACACCTTGGGCAGGATGAACTCGCTCAGGATCGAGGTGTTCAGCGAGTTCCAGCGGTCCGAATGCTGGTCCGGCATCGCCAGGTTCAGCTGCACCGGGTCGGGATCCGTGAGCAGATGGGTGCCGCTCTGGCCGGCGAGCAGGAAGGCGGGCTCGGCCGCGTTCTGCAGTGCCTCCAGGCCCTGCGCCAGGTCGTCGAAGTCGTGCACCTGCCAGGCGCCCCTGGCCCGGGCGGCGGCCTCGGTCAAGGGGAGACCGGGGATGACGCGGTGGATGGCCTTGAGATCGGGTGGGTAGGCGGTGGAGTCGACGATCAGGGCCAGCCCGAAGTCCCAGGGGCCCAGCGCCTGCCGGGGGTCGGCCGGGGCGGAGGCCGGTTCGGCTGACGGATGGGCCAGGTGATCGACCAGCTCGTGCCGGAACGAGGTGACTGGGCTGGGAGAGGGCGTTACGGGGCGGTCCGGCGCGGTGGCGTGTTCGGGGGGCGGGGGCGATGCGTCCTGGGAGATACGGGTGGGCGGGCTCAGGGGCGCGTTGAGGGGGGCGTGCTGAGAAGCCTGGGGGGCATAGGGCGTGGCCTGGTGGGTTCCGTCCCGCAGGGCTTGGCGGGCGGCGTGCTCCTGACGCTGGAGGACGCGGTAGGTGGCGTACCGGTGGTGGCCGTCGGCGATCAGGGCCTGACGGTTGCGCAGGTCGGCGTTGATGGCGTCTATCTCGTCCTGGTCGGTGATCGCCCACAGCCGGTGGGTGAGGCCGTCCTCGGTTCCGGCCGTGACGAGGGGCGGTCGTTTGGCGGCCACCTCGTCCACCAGGCGGGTCGCCTTGCCGTTGTCGCCGTTGTAGAGCAGGAAGATGGGTTCGAGGTTGGCCTCGGTGGTGCTCATGAGGGCCAGCCGGTCGGCGATGGGGCCGGGCATGACGTCCTCGTGGGGGAGGATGACGCGTTCGGCGGGGTCGACCAGGCCGACGTCGCCGATCAGGCCGCGCTGGAGGACGTGCGGGCCGCTCTGCTCGTACACGTACAGGGCAGGAGTGTCGTCGGCCACGAGGACGCCGGCGTCCAGCCAGGCCCTCAGGGTGTCCCTGGCCTCGGAGTAACGGGCTTCGAGCGGCACCTCGGTCCGGTGGCGGAGTCTGGACGGGGTACCGGCCGGGCCGCCAGGGGTGCCGGGTTCGGGGGCGGGTGTCGCTTCGGGGTTGCAGGGAAGGATGAGGCGGACGACGTTGTTCGGGTGGGAGGCAAGGAGAGCTTCGACGTCCGCATCGCTGATCAGGTCGTACGGTGGGGAGGTCACCTTGGCGGGATCTTCGACATCGAAACGTACGCCTCGGAAGGGCCGTAGCACCAGTCCGTCAGGCACCGGCAGTTCAGGAGTCCCCATACCGGGCATGCTCCCATAAATGCTTGCGCCTACCAGGAGTTGCCCCAATCGTTTGCTGTCGCGCCCCTTACGCGGCGGAGCGGGAGCGAGGTTCGTCGTCCAGCGATGAAGGAGTCCTCACGCATGGTTCAGGGCGGAAATGGTCACGATGAGTCCGTGGGTGGCGTTCCCGGGGGCGGTGTTTACGACTGGTATCAGCGTGGGGTGAAGTTGCTGAAGGAGGGGAGTCCGGCGGCTGCCGCGGCGTTGCTGGAGCGGGCCGCCGCTGCTGAGCCGCAGTCCCGGAGCATCCTTGAGGCGCTGGCTCGGGCGCAGTTCAACTCCCGCCAGTACGCGGAGGCCGCGGCCAGCTTCCGGCAGATCGTGGATGCGAATCCGGCTGAGGATTATGCGTACTTCGGGCTGGGCTTGTCGTTGTGGCGTACGGGGGATCTGGAGGGCGCTCAGGAGCCGCTGGCCATCGCGGTGGCCATGCGGCCAGACGAGCGGCATTATGTGTCGGCCTTGAAGAGTGTGCGGGCGACGTTGAGGGCTCGCCGGGAGATGTAGGGGCAGACGGGCGCGGGAGCCGGCCATGGCGAACGTCGCCTCCCAATCGACTGTGTCAGCTGGGCGTTTCGATCCTCCCTGGGGCATCAGCTCGGACGGGAGCCCCTGCGGTGTTTGCTCGCGGCCCGTCGTGCCGAGCGGGCGTCGTCGCAGCAGAGCGCTTCCTTGGCCTGGCCCCGTGCTGGACGGCGTGTGTCCGTGGCCCAGCACGCGACTGTGCCGTGCCCTGGTCGGCCCATAGGGGTGACGCTGTCGCTGAGGGCCTTCCGGGGCCGCGACGAGGCGTTCATGCCGTCACGCATGGGCGGCCATGTCTTCGCGTTCCCCAGCCCCTGACGGCGGCCGAGGGACATCGCGGCACGTGCCCGCCGTCGACCCCGAGCACCTGGCCGACCGTGACGACTCCGCCCATTACCGGAGAAGTGGCTACCCCACTGCTGGGCGACCGACTCGGGTTGTGTGGAGAACACGACCTGCTGGGACATGAGGGGCCTGTGCGGCGGCTTCCCAGCCGAGTGCCCAGGGGGCGTGCTGCGGCGAATGCAGTCGTCGTGGCTGCCCAGGCCGTCCCTGTTTGAGCGTGCAGGCATGCCGCGGCTGCAATCTGGCTGCCCTTGCGTAAGGGAACAGGCATGCCGTGGCCGTCTTTGGCTGCTCCACCCCCATGGAAGCGGCGCAAGGCTGCCGTGACGGACTTTGCCCGGGTTGCGTGGCAGAACGGCGTCTTGAGGGCCGTGCCCCCAGTTCCGGGCTTGTCGGCCGTCGCCTTCCACGCGCGGCATCACGTCCATGCGACTGGTCGGGTGGCAGGGGTCAGCCGTGGCGGGTGGCGTTGGCGAGGATGGCGGATCGGAGGTAGGCAGCCAGGCCGGGTGAGGTGCGGTCGAAGGCGGCGGTGAAGCGGGGGTCGGAGACGTACAGGTCGGCCAGGCCGCGGTGGATGTCGTACGTGCAGTCGTAGAACCAGCGGGAGAGGTGGGCGCGGTGTTCCTCGGCCAGGTCCATCGCGAGGTCGCCGTCTGCCGGGACGTCGGCGTGCATCGCGTCGGCGAGGCGGGCCGAGAGGGCGGCTGCCTCGGCCTCGTGTCGCCGCCAGTCCTCCCGCGCGTAGGTCGAGGTGCGGCGTGCGGATTCGGCCCAGGCGTGCGTGTCGCCCCAGCGTTCCTCGGCCTCCGCCGCGTACTCGTCATGGGCGGGAGCGCCGAGCAGTTCTATGCGTTCCTCGGTCGTGGCGTCGGGCTCGCGGGACATGGTCGTCCTTCCGGTGTCGGGTACGGGTTTCCCGATCCACGAGGAGAGGGCTTCCTGTGGCGGGGTACGAAGGCGACGCTAAAGTCTCACGCGGCGTGAGAGTCAAACGGGAAGAGGCGCTGTGCTGATTGACGGCTATGACACCCTGCTGCTCGACCTCGACGGTGTGGTCTATCTCGGACAGCACGCGGTTCCCGGGGCGAGGCAGGCGCTGGAGGAGGCGCAGGGCAAGGGGGTCCGGCTCGCCTACGTGACCAACAACGCCTCCCGGACGCCCGCCGCCATCGCCGCCCACCTGCGGGAACTCGGCGTCCCGGCCACGGCGGCCGATGTGGTGACCTCGGCGCAGGCGGCCGCGCGGCTGGTCGCCGAGCGGGTGGCTCCGGGCGCCGCGGTGCTGGTCGTGGGCGGGTCGGGGCTGCGGGTGGCCGTACGTGCTCATGGGCTCAGGCCGGTGTCCGTCGCGGCCGAGTCGCCCGCGGCGGTGGTTCAGGGGATCGCTCCCGGTTTGTCGTACGCCCTGCTGTCGGAGGGAGCGCTGGCCGTACGGCAGGGCGCGCTGTTCGTGGCCTCCAACGCTGACAGCACCATGCCGACCGGGCGGGGCGAACTGCCGGGGAACGGGGCAATGGTCCGGGTCATCGCCGCCGCCACCGGGGTTGAACCCGTGTACGCCGGTAAGCCGGATCCGCCGTTGCACCGGGAGTCGATGATCCGTACGGGCGCTCGGCGGCCGCTGGTCGTGGGGGACCGGCTGGACACCGACATCGAAGGGGCCTCCAACGCGGGGGTGGAGAGCCTGCTGGTGTTCACCGGGGTGGCCACCCCGCTCGACGTGCTGACCGCTGCGCCCCGGCACCGGCCCACGTACCTGGCCGAGGACCTCGGCGCGCTGGTCCAGCCCTATCCCGACGTGCGCGAGGGCGCCTGCGGGGGATGGCGGGCCGAGTGGCGCGACGGGACGCTGCGCCTCGAAGGCGACGGCAGCCGGATCGACGGCCTGCGCGCGGCCTGCGACGCCGCCTGGACGGCCGCGGGCGAAGGCCAGATCGGGGAGGACGCGATCAAGGACGTCCTGAAGCGCGTGGGGTGAGGCGACCGGCGCGGGGGCCGCCTCGGCAATGCCTCTCCCGCCCTGCAGCGGCCAGCAGCCCACGAGCCCTGCCGTGACGGCGTCCTTCTTCCACGGCTCGCGACACGACGGGCTCGTCCACGCGCAGGGGCAGCGCCATGATCGCGGGGGGTCTGTGGGGAGAAGCGTCAGATGGGGGCGACGTGGCCGCCGGAGGGCGGCTCAGTCGGTCGGGGGGCGAGGGGCAGGGTCGCTGTTCGCTTGTCGCCTAACAGTTAACGCACGCGCCGAGTAGTCGCCTGACAGCGAACACCCGCGCTGCGCAGCTGCGTAGGACATCGAACAGCCGCCTGAACAGAAACGGTCAGATCAGCTTGCGCAGGCGCAGCAGGTCGCCGAAGCTCGCGTCGATCTTCACCCGCCCTCCGAGCAGCGCACGGGCCAGATCCAACTCGCCGTCGACCAGCGCGATCAGGTCGTCGCTCGCGATGGTGATCTTCACATCGGCCGGTTTGCCGCCCGCCGGCGGCTCCTCGGTGAACGGGTCGAGCCCCCCGTGGTGCAGCCGCCCGTAGAAGATCACGTCGAGGTCGGAGACCCGGGCGCTGACCGTGCGCTCGACCACGTGTTTGGCACGATCCTCCGCGCCGATCTCGTCGAACTGGGCGACGAGCCTGGCCAGTGCCGCCCGGCACTCCTCGACGCTTGCCATGTTGGGCATCCTTTCTTTCCCTTTGCGGTCGGTAGCGTTCCACATCACTAGCACCCCCGTATGAGTCTCAACGCGTGACACGCCTGCCAAGGTCCCGGGCGCTCGCCCGAGGCGTTACGGTCGAGTCATGAGTGAGCTGCCGGAGGAGACCGGTGACGAGCGGGTCGACGCCATCGTGGCCGGTCTCGGTCGTGTGGGCGAGCTGCCGGTGAACGAGCACGTGGCCGTGTTCGAGGAGGCATTCGCCGGGCTGGAGTCCACTCTCGCGGGTGCGGGCGACGAAGCGCTGGGCGAGCGGTGAGCCGCAGGATCCGTCTCGACAGCGAGCTGGTGCGCCGCGGGCTGGCCAGGTCGCGCGAGCAGGCCGCCCAGCTCATCGAGGCCGGGCGGGTCAGCGTGGGCGGCCAGCAGGCGCACAAGCCCGCGACCCAGGTCGACACCGCCTCGGCCATCGTCGTCGCCGAGTCGGCCGACGGGCCCGACTACGTTTCGCGGGGAGCGCACAAACTGCTCGGGGCGCTGGAGGCGTTCAAGAGCCTGTCGGTGGAGGGGCGCAGGTGCCTCGACGCGGGAGCCTCCACGGGAGGCTTCACCGACGTGCTGCTGCGCCACGGCGCGGCCCATGTGCTCGCCGTCGACGTCGGCTACGGCCAGCTGGCCTGGTCGCTGCGCACCGACGAGCGGGTGACCGTGATGGAACGCGTCAACGTGCGCGACCTGACCCCCGACATGGTCGGCGAGCCGCCCACGCTGGTCGTGGGCGACCTGTCGTTCATCTCGCTGCGGCTCGTGCTGCCCGCGCTGGCGCAGGTCGCCGCGCCGCGGGCCGACTTCGTCATGCTGGTCAAACCGCAGTTCGAGGTGGGCAAGGAGCTCGTGGGCGCGGGCGGCGTGGTGCGCGACCCCGAGCTGCGGGCCAGGTCGGTGCGCGAGGCCGCGGCCAAGGCGCAGGAGCTGGGGCTGAGCGTGCGGGGCGTGACCGCGAGCCCGCTGCCCGGCCCTTCCGGAAATGTCGAATACCTGCTGTGGCTGGGCAAAGGAGAGGGTGATCCGCCCGTCGCCGAGCTCGATGCCGAGATCCAGCGTGCCGTCGCGGAAGGGCCGCAATGAACCGGACCGTGCTGGTCGCCGTCCACACCGGGCGGGGCGCCGCCGTCGAGAGCGCCCGTCTGGTCATCAACCGGCTGGTCGGGGCGGGCATCAACGTGCGCGTCCTGGACACCGAGGCGCGTGACATCGGCTGTGGCGGGGTGGAGGTCGTCCCCAGCGACGACCCCGGCTCGGCCAAGGACGCCGAGGTCATGATCGTGCTCGGCGGCGACGGCTCGCTGCTGCGCTCGGCCGAGCTGGCCAAGCCCGCCGGCACGCCGCTGCTCGGGGTCAACCTCGGGCACGTCGGGTTCCTGGCCGAGGCGGAGGTGGCCGACCTGGCCTCGGCGGTCGACAGCGTGGTCGCCGGGCGCTACGACGTCGAGGAGCGCATGACGATCGACGTCCTGGCCAGGCAGAACGGCCGGGTGATCGCCGACACGTGGGCGCTCAACGAGGTCACCGTGGAGAAGCAGGAACGCATGCTGGAGGTGGTCGCCGAGATCGACGGGCGGCCGCTGTCCCGCTGGGGCTGCGACGGCGTGATATGTGCCACTCCTACGGGTTCGACGGCGTATGCGTTCTCGGCCGGCGGGCCGGTGGTCTGGCCGGAGGTGGAGGCGCTGCTCCTGGTGCCGATCAGCGCCCACGCGCTGTTCGCGCGGCCGCTGGTGGTCTCGCCCCGGTCCACGATGGCCGTGGAGATCCTGCCGGACACTCCGGGCGGGGTTCTGTGGTGCGACGGCCGCCGCCGTTTCGAGTTGCCCTCCGGGTCACGTGTGGAGGTGCGCAGGGGCGCCGAGCCGGTGCGCCTGGCCCGTCTGCACGGCGTCGAGAACACCGGCGCGCCCTTCACCGACAGGCTGGTCGCCAAGTTCGAACTACCGGTTCAGGGATGGCGCGGGAGAGTGCGACCCTGAATGAATGGAGGGCGGAGCGCGTAGGATCCCATGGGCAACAGGTGTCCGGAGACAATCGACCGGCCATCAGGCACGGCAGTGACGGGAGTGGGCAGTGCGACCAAGGGTCGAGGAGGTCCGCATCCAGGGGCTCGGCGTCATCGACGAGGCCGTACTCGAGCTTTCGCCGGGCTTCAACGTGGTCACCGGCGAGACCGGCGCGGGCAAGACGATGGTCGTCACGGGGCTCGGGCTGTTGTTCGGCGGCCGGGCCGATCCCTCGCGCATCCGTCCGGGGGCCGACAAGGCGACCGTGGAGGGCACGCTCGTCGTCGAGCCCGGCGGCCGGGTCGCCCAGCAGGTCGAGGACCTCGGCGGTGAGGTCGAGGACGGCGAGCTGATCATCTCGCGCACCGTCTCGGCCGAGGGCCGCTCCAGGGCCTGGCTCGGGGGCCGTACGGTGCCCGTCGGCACGCTGACGTACCTGGCCGACGACCTGGTGGCGGTGCACGGGCAGATGGACCAGCAGCGGCTGCTGCAGGCCGCCAGGCAGCGCGCCGCGCTCGACCGTTACGCCGGAAACGAGCTGGTCAAGCCGTTGCGGGCGTATTCACAGGCGTACAAGCGGCACAAGCAGGTCGGGGCGCTGCTCGACGAGCTGACCACCCAGGCCAGGGAGCGTGCCCAGGAGGCCGACCGGCTGCGGTTCGGCCTGGAGGAGATCGAGAAGGTCGACCCCAAGCCGGGCGAGGACGCCGAGCTGCGCGAGGAGGAGGAGCGCCTCTCGCACGCCGACGCGCTGCGCAGCGCCGCCACCACGTCCCACACCGCGCTGCTCGGCGACCCGATGGAGGCCGGCGGCGGCGCCCATGACGTGATCTCGCTGCTCGGGGAGGCCCGCGCGGCCGTCGAGGCCGTGCGCGACTACGACCCCCAGCTCGCCGGCGTGGCCGACCGGCTCGCCGAGGCCGGATACCTGATCTCCGACGTCGCCACCGACCTGGCCGCCTACGCCGAGTCCATCGAGGCCGACCCCGCCCGTCTGGGAGCCGTGCAGGAACGCAGGTCCGTGCTGGGCAGCCTGATCAGGAAGTACGCCGAGGACAGCGCAGGGGTGCTGGCCTGGGCCCAGCAGGCGGCCGCCCGCCTGGGCGAGCTCGAAGGCGACGACGAGCGCATCGAGGAGCTCACCCGCGAGCACGAGGAGCTCACCACCAGGCTCACCACCCTGGCCGCCGAGCTCACCAAGGTCCGCGAGGCCGCCGCCGAGCGGTTCGGCCAGGCCGTGACCGAAGAACTGACCGCGCTGGCCATGCCCCACGCCCGGGTCGTGGTGCAGCTCACCCAGAGCGCCGAGTTCGGCCCGGAGGGCGTCGACGAGGTGGAGCTGCGGATGGCCGCCCACCCGGCCGCGCCGCCGCTGCCGCTCAACAAGGGCGCCTCCGGCGGCGAGCTGAGTCGCGTCATGCTCGCCATCGAGGTCGTGTTCGCCGGTGCCGACCCGGTGCCGACGTTCGTGTTCGACGAGGTCGACGCGGGGGTCGGCGGCAAGGCCGCGGTCGAGATCGGGCGCCGGCTGGCCCGGCTCGCACGCACCGCGCAGGTGATCGTCGTCACCCACCTCCCGCAGGTGGCGGCCTTCGCCGACCAGCATCTGGTCGTCGAGAAGGCCAGCGACGGCAGCGTCGTGCGCAGCGGGGTCGTCACGCTCAACCACGAGGGGCGCGTCCGCGAACTGTCGCGCATGCTGGCCGGTCTGGAGGACTCCGAACTGGGCCGGGCGCACGCGGAGGAGCTGCTCGGGCTCGCAGCGGCCGACAGGTGATTCAGCGTGACATAGTGGACACGCGGCGTAGTGCTTGGCCTCCGCGCTGTTTCCCTCTGGCAGGATGGTCATGATGAAGGTTCCGGGGAGCAAGATGCCGGGCCTCCGTGGCAGGAAGGTCGGTGACCTTCCCGGTGTGACGGCAGTGGCGAGAATCGACCGGCGAACCAAGAGGCTGACCAAACGCCTCCAGCCCGGGGAAATAGCGATTATCGACCATGTCGACGTTGACCGGGTCAGCGCGGAGGCGCTCGTCGCGTGCGGCGCGGCGGCTGTGGTCAACGTCGCCGCCGGCATCAGCGGCCGCTATCCCAACCTGGGGCCGCAGATCCTGCTCGACGCGGGCGTGCCGTTCGTCGACAACGCCAACCCCGAGCTGTTCGAACGCGTCAAGGACGGCGACGTCATCCGCCTCCACGAGGGCGTCATCTACCTCGACGACGACGTCGTGGGCAAGGGCGACGAGCAGACGGCCGAGGCCGTCGAGGCCGCCATGGCCGAGGCGCGCGCCGGGCTGGCCGTGCAGATCGAGGCTTTCGCCGTCAACACGATGGAGTACGTTCGTGGTGAGGGCAAGCTTCTCATCGACGGAGTCGGCGTGCCTGAGATCCGCACCCCGATGGAGGGCAGACATGTCCTCATCGTGGTGCGCGGATATCACTACAAGGAAGACATCGCCACTCTTCGCCCCTACATCAGGGAATACCGTCCCGTCCTCGTCGGCGTCGACGGCGGCGCCGACGCGCTGCTGGAGGCCGGCTACCTCCCCGACGTGATCGTGGGCGACTTCGACTCAGTCTCGACCAAGGCCCTGACCTGCGGCGCCGAGCTCGTCGTGCACGCCTACCGCGACGGCCGGGCCCCCGGCCTGGAGCGGGTGCACCAGCTCGGCCGCGAGGCGGTCATCTTCCCGGCCACCGGCACCAGCGAGGACATCGCGATGCTGCTGGCCGACGACAAGGGCGCCGAGCTGATCGTCGCGGTCGGCACCCACGGCACCCTGGAGGAGTTCCTCGACAAGGGCCGCTCCGGAATGGCCAGCACCTTCCTGACCCGGCTGATCATCGGCAGCAAGCTCATCGACGCCAAGGGCGTGAGCAGGCTCTACCGCAGCCGCATCACCACCTCCCAGCTCCTGATGCTCGTGATCACCGCCCTGATCACCATGGGGGTGGCGCTCTTCCTGTCGCCGCTCGGCCAGACCTGGCTGAACGGCCTGCAAGACGTCTGGAACGCATTCATCTTCTGGCTGGTCGGACTCTTCTCGTGATCGATTTTCGCTACCACGTCGTCTCCATCGTCGCGATCTTCCTGGCGCTGGCGGTCGGGATCGTCCTGGGCACCACGCTGCTGCAGGAGCCCGCGGTCAAGTCCGCGCAGGAGATCTCCGCGCAGCTCACCAAGACCAAGGACGAGCTGCGCGTGCAGATCGACCAGCTCCAGGGCCGCGAGGCGGGCAACGACGCCTTCGTCACCAGCGTCACTCCGAAGCTGGTGGCCGGCGAGCTGACCGGCCAGCGCGTGCTGCTGGTCGAGGCGCCGGGGTCGAGCACCACGTTCCGCGAGGCCGAGCAGCAGGTGCTGGAGGAGGCGGGCGCCGAGGTGAGCGGGCGCGTCACGCTGACCGAAAAGTTCTTCGACCCCGACCGCAGCGGTGTGCTCGACGGCCTGGTCAACCAGCTCAAACCGGTCGACATGGTCTTCCCGTCCACGGCGACCGTCTGGGACAAGGCCGGCGCACTTCTCGCCTCCACGCTGCTCACCACCGACCAGGCCCAGGCGGGCACCCCCAATGCCGCGACCGCCGCCGTCATCAGCGGGTTCGAGGCGGGCGGGCTGGTCAGCACCGACGGCGACCCCGCCAAGCGGGCCATGCTGGCGGTGATGTTCGCGCCGGAGAAGGCGTACGAGGGGGAGCAGGCCGAGACCCAGCTGGGCGCGCTCGTCTCGGTCGCCGACCGGCTCGACGCCGCGGGCAAGGGCGCGGTGCTGGCCGGCAGCGCCGCCAACGCGGCCGTCACCGGGGGCGCCGTCAGTGCCCTGCGCGACGACGGCGACGTCGCCAAGCGCGTGTCCACCGTCGATACCGTCGATATGCCCACGGGCCGGGTCGTGGTCGTCTACGCTCTCCGGGAGCAACTGAGCGGGCGGGCCGGCCAGTACGGCATCGGCAAGGGGGCCTCGGCCACCCAGCCCGCCCTGCCGACCACCACACCCTCACCGACCCAGTCAGGGAGCTGACATGGCCCGTGGCCTGCTCTACGCGCTGGCCGGCGCCGCGATCGGTGCCGCCGCCGCCCGTGCCGCCTACTCCGCCTTCACCCGGAACCGTCCGGCCGACCTGGGCGGGCGCTGGACGCGCAAGAACCACCGCGGCGAGCCCATCACCCTGCTGGAAGGGCCCGCGTTCGTGGCGGGCTCGGGCGCCGCTGCCGCGCTCACGCCCGGCCTGGCGCCGCGTACCCGGCTGGCCGCGGTGCTGGCCGGCGTCGGCACCGGCGCCCTCGGGGCCTACGACGACCTCTACGGCACCACGTCCTCCAAGGGATTCAAGGGTCATCTGACGGCTCTGGCCCGCGGCGAGGTCACCAGCGGTGCCGTCAAGATCCTCGGGATCGGCGCCACCGGGCTGGGCGCCGCCGCCCTCGTCTCCGATGGGCCCGTCGACACCCTGGTCAACGGCGCGGCCATCGCCGGCGCCGCCAACCTCGCCAACCTGTTCGACCTGCGTCCCGGGCGGGCGATCAAGGTCGGGCTGCTGGCCGGCGGGCCGCTGCTGGCCGTCTCGCTACTGCGGTCCTCGCCCGCCGCCGCGGCCCTGGCCGCCGTGCCGCTGGGCGCCGCCGCGGCGCTGCTGCCTGACGACCTCGGCGAGCGCGCCATGCTCGGCGACGCGGGCGCCAACTCGCTCGGCGCTCTGCTCGGGCTGGCCGCCGTCACCAAGCTCGGCAGGCCCGGCAGGCTGGTCCTCCTGGGCACGGTCGCGGCGCTCACCGCGGCCTCGGAGAAGGTCAGCTTCACCAAGGTCATCGCCGCGAACCCGGTGCTCAACCGGCTCGACATGCTCGGGCGGCGTCCCGTCGACCACGTGTGACCCTCCGCGCGCGATTGTCGGTGGCACCTGCCAGGATGTCGGCGTGACCGGATACTGGGCGGGGGAGGCCGGGTGCGGAGCGTGACGGCGCGGGGCGTGGCGGGTGGCGCCCTGCTCATCGGGGCGATCACCGTGCTGGCCCGGATCGCCGGCTTCGCCAAGCAGTACGCCTTCGCCCAGACCGTCGGCACCAACTGCTTGTCCACCGCCTACATGACGGCCAACCAGATCCCCAACATCGTCTTCGAGGTCGTCGTCGGAGGTGCGCTGGCGGGCATGGTGGTGCCGGTGCTGGCCGGGTCCGCGGCCTCGCGCGAGCGCACCGCGCACATCAGCTCGGCGCTGCTGACGTGGGTTGTCGTGGTCCTGGTGCCGCTGGGGGCGCTCACCGCGCTGTTCGCCCGGCCGGTCATCGGCCTGTTCCTCGGCGAGGCCGTCAACGGGTGCGACACGACCCAGCTCGTCGCCGTCGCCACCCGGATGCTGGTCGTCTTCGCCCCCCAGATCCCCCTGTACGGCGTGGCCGTCGTGCTCTACGGCGTGCTGCAGTCGCACAGCCGCTTCGCCGGGCCCGCGGTCGCGCCGCTGGTGTCCAGCATCGTGGTCATCGTGGCGTACCTGCTGTTCGTGCCGCTCAGCTCGGGGACCGTCGACCCGGCTCATCTGCCCGGGCCGGCCGAGCTGGCGTTGTCGGTGGGCACCAGCCTGGGCGTGCTCTCGCTCGTGCTGACCGTGGTCGGGCCCGTGTCGCGGCTGGGGCTGCGGTGGCGGCCCACCTTACGCTTCCCCGACGGCGTGGCCGGGCAGGTGCGCAGGCTCGCCCTGGCCGGGATCGCGGCGCTGCTCGCCCAGCAGGCCGCCATGATCGTCGTCGTGCTGCTGTCGAACAAGGCGATCGGCAACGGGGCCCTCACCGTCTACAACTACGCGTGGGCGATCTACCTGGTGCCGTACGCGGTGCTGGCCGTGCCGATCGCCACCAGCGCGTTCCCCCGGCTGTCGGCGCAGGCGGGCGACGCGGTCGCGTTCTCGGCGCTGGCGGCGCGGACCACGCGGGCCGTGGTGCTGGTCACGGGGCTGGCGGCCGGGGTGCTGGCCGCCGCGTCGGGGCCTGGGGCGGTGGTGTTCCTGGGAGGCAGGAGCGAGGTGCCGCCGCCTCAGCTCGCCCTGGCGATCGCGCTGTTCGCGCCGGGCATCGTCGGCTACGGGCTCATCGCCCATCTGAGCCGGGTGCTCTACGCGGCCGGGCTCGGGCGGGCGGCCGCCACCGGGACGGTGGCGGGGTGGCTGGTCGTCATCGTCACGCAGACCGTGCTCGTGCTGCTGCTGCCCGCCGGGTGGAAGATCGGCGGGATGGCGCTGGGGATGAGCGTCGGCATGACCGCCGGTGGGGTGTTGCTGCTCGGGGCCGTGGTGCGGGCGCGCGGGAGCGTTGCCGCGGCGGGGCTGCCCCGGGCCGCGGGGGCGGCGGTCGCCGGTGGTGTGCTGGGGTACCTGGCGGGGGCTGGGGTGGTGAGGTGGCTCGGCGTCTCGGGCATCTGGCCGAACGTGGGTGCGGTGGTGCTGGCGGCCGTGGTGGCCGTGGTGGTGGGGGCTGCCGTCGTGGCGGTGGTGGACCGGCCGGATGCCAGGGTGGTGGCCGGGCTGCTCCGACGGGGCGGCTGATCCACGGCCACTGATCCTATGCCTGTTGTGCGGTAGGCGCGCTCCGGCGGTTCCTGGTCGTCGCGCACGGCTTCGGGGGGGCGGATGGCTGGTCGCGCATGGGTTCGGGTGCGGTCGGCTGGTCGCGCTTGGCTTAGGACGCTCGGTCGGCTGGTCGTGCGCGGCTTCTGACGCTCGGCCGGCTAGCAGGTGGAGACCGCGCCCGGTCGGACCGAGGAGGTGCAGGTGCGCACCGGCCTGTCCGCCGACGGGGCCGTGGAGGTGACCGGCGACCTCCGGC
>NZ_JBSFGJ010000198.1:0-16644 GCF_053596515.1 Nonomuraea sp. NPDC001684 | reverse complement strand
CGAGGCGGTCGTCATCAGGCTCCGATACGGCCTCACCGGGCAGAAGGCGGAGAGCTACAGCGAGATCGCGGACCGCCTCGGGCTCACCAGGGAACGCATCAGGCAGTTGGAGAAGCAGGCGCTGAAACGTCTCCGCCAGTACAGCCCCCTCCTGGCCTGGGCCTCATGATCTCTCGCCCGCGCCCCCTGTCACCGCCGCCCTCTCGGCTCGCCTTGTGCCCCGCCGTCCTCTTGGCTCGCCTTTCATCCGCCGTCCCTGGACAGGGGGCGTCGTAGCGCGGTCATCCGGTCGGCCCCGGACAGCGGACGGGGGCCGAGCGCGTGCTCGGCCCCCGTTCTCCTCGGGTCTTGGGTCAGGCGGTGACGAGGAGCGCGACCCCGATCAGCACCGCAACCGGGACGAGCCACATGACGGCCTCGACAGCGAACTCCTTGTACATCGCGCAAGTCTCCCTCGAAACGCCCAAGTGGGGCACCGCTAAACGTCACTGCGCAGCATAGCCGCCCCCACCCCCGACTCGATCCACCCACATCCCGGCCGCCGCCCCCACGCCGCCTAGGAGGAGCTCACAGCTGCTGGCGGGCGATGCGTTTGCCGAGCCCCGCCAGGGACTCGTCGGCCATCAGGGCGGGCAGCCGCGGGGCGTCCACGTCGATCTGGTGCAGGACGGCGGGATGGGCGCCGTTGAAACGGCTCCACGCCCGGACCACCTCCGGCATCGCCGCCACCGCCGTGTCCGACAGGATGACCTCCCTCGGCAGCCACGACGTCAGGAACTGGCTCACCCGCGCCGGACTCCACCAGAGCGGACGCTCACCCACGAACTCCGCCAACTTCTCGAACGCCTCCCGTGCCCCCGGCACGTCGGGCAGATCGTGGAAGCCGGCCATCGTGCCGTCGGGCGCCTGCCGGACGAGCCCGGGCACGGCCAGGGCCCGCGCGATGGCCAGCGGACGGACGGCGGGCAGCGTGTCGGCCACCTGAGCCCCCATGATCCGGTCGCCCAGCTCGAACGCGTCCAGCACCCGTCCGGCCACCACCCCAGGCTCGGCCGGGCTCAGGCCCAGGTCGTCGAGGAACTTGACCTCCTCGACGACGGCGTCCACCGCGAGGCCGCCGTTGGGCTGGTCGATGCCGACGACGAGGAGGTGCGGCTCCTTGCCGTTCGCGTACCTGAAGGACAGGACGGCCAGGGTCTGCTCGCCGTAGGGGTCGGCCTTGCCGTACCAGGCTCCTTCGCAGGTCACCTGCCCCATGCGACGCACCCACCCGGGCAGCCCGAGATCGGCCTCCGCCGTCCCGGCCACCTCCACCCCCAGAACCCGCAACCCTCCTGCCCCGGGCTCCGCCTCCGCTTCCGTCTCGGATTCCGCCTCCGCTCCTGTCTCGGGCTCCGGAGAGGATTCCGCGCCGGGCCATCCGGGCCTGTCGACCGCGGCCAGGGCGGCGAGGGTGAGACGCGACTCAGCGCTGCCGTCCTCGGCCAGCTCGCGCAGGAACGGCCGCACCTCATCGGGCTCCAGAGCGGCGGTGAGCCGGGCCGCCCAGAGCTCGGTCCGCAGCGGCGAGCGCCAGCGAAGCAGGTCGCGGGCTTGGCCGACAGCCATGGAAAACACAGTTGTCCTCACCCTCCGACCGTATCGCCCCCACCGGAAACCCCCCGCCCAGTGAGTGCCTGGGCCGGCTTGAACGGTGGATCGGCGGCTGGGCCAGTCCGAACGGCGGGCTGGTGGAGAGGGCGGCCTGATCAGTGGGCCGGTGGCTCGGGAGTCTCAGCGGTGGGCTGGTGCCCGAGGCGGCCTGATAGGTGGGCTGGTGCCTGGGCCGGCTTGGACGCTGGCCTGGTGCCTGGGCCGGCTTGGAGGTTGGGCTGGTGGCAAGGGGTGTCCCCCTGACGGCGGGCCGGTTGTGGGGCCGGGCCGCCGTCAGGGGGTGAGGTCAGCGGTTGTCGTTGCCGAGTCCTGCCTTGCGGAGGGCTTCGGCCATCGCGCCCATGGGAGCCGGACGGTCCTGGCGGCGCTGCCTGCCGCGCTGACCGTCGCCGCGCCCCTGGCCACGACCGCCGTCGCCACGACCACCCTGGCCGCGACCGCCGTCACGACCGCCACTGCCGCGAGCACCGTCACCCCGGCTGCCGTCGCGGCCGTCGCCGCGAGAGCCGCCGTCGCGGCCGCCGTCGCCACGGGGGGCGGAGCCGTCGCGAGCGCTGCCGTCGCGGCGGGGCTCGTTGCGGGAGCCGTCCGAACGGGCGCCCGACTTGCGGGGCGGGCGGCCCTCCGAGGACGGCTGGGTGACGTCGTCCTCCAGGCGGAGGGTCAGGGAGATGCGCTTGCGCGGGATGTCCACCTCAAGGACCTTGACGCGCACGATGTCGCCCGGCTTGACCACGTCGCGCGGGTCTTTGACGAAGGTGCGGGACATGGCCGACACGTGGACCAGGCCGTCCTGGTGGACGCCGATGTCGACGAACGCGCCGAAGGCGGCCACATTGGTGACCACGCCCTCCAGGATCATCCCCGCCACCAGGTCGGAGATCTTCTCCACGCCCTCCTTGAAGGCCGCCGTCTTGAACGCCGGACGCGGGTCGCGCCCCGGCTTCTCCAGCTCGCGCAGGATGTCGGTGACGGTCGGCAGGCCGAAGGTGTCGTCGGTGAAGTCTTGCGGCCGGATGGTGTGCAGGGCCGAGGTGTTGCCGATCAGCGACTTGAGGTCGGTCTGGACCGAGCTCAGGATGCGCCGGACCACCGGGTAGGCCTCCGGGTGCACGCTGGAGGCGTCGAGCGGGTCGTCGCCGCCCGGGATGCGCAGGAAGCCGGCGCACTGCTCGAACGCCTTGGGCCCGAGCCGCGAGACGTCCTTCAGCGCCGTGCGAGTGCGGAACGGACCGTTCTCGTCGCGGTGGCGCACGATGCCCTCGGCCAGCGTCGCGCCGATGCCCGACACCCGCGTGAGCAGCGGCGCGGACGCCGTGTTCACGTCGACCCCGACCGCGTTGACGCAGTCTTCGACGACGGCGTCGAGCGAGCGGGAGAGCTTGGACTCGGCCAGGTCGTGCTGGTACTGGCCGACGCCGATCGACTTGGGGTCGATCTTGACCAGCTCGGCGAGCGGGTCCTGCAGCCGGCGCGCGATGGAGACCGCGCCGCGCAGCGACACGTCGAGGTCGGGCAGCTCCTGGGAGGCGTAGGCCGAGGCCGAGTAGACCGAGGCGCCCGCCTCCGACACGACGATCTTGGTGATCGACGGCATGAGCTTGACCAGGTCGCCGGCCAGCTTGTCGGTCTCGCGCGAGGCGGTGCCGTTGCCGATGGCGATGAGCTCGACGCCGTGCTTCTGGGCCAGCGCGCCGAGCACGGCCAGCGACTGGTCCCACTGGCGCTTGGGCTCGTGGGGGTAGATGGTGGCGGTCTCGACGACCTTGCCCGTGGCGTCGACCACGGCCACCTTCACGCCGGTGCGCAGGCCGGGGTCGAGGCCCATGGTCGCGCGGGTGCCGGCCGGGGCGGCCAGCAGCAGGTCGCGCAGGTTGGCGGCGAACACGCGCACCGCTTCGTCCTCGGCGGCCTGCCACAGGCGCATGCGCAGGTCGATGCCGAGATGCACGAGGATGCGGGTGCGCCAGGCCCAGCGCACGGTCTCGGCCAGCCACGTGTCGGCCGGACGCCCCTTGTCGGAGATGCCGAACCGGGCGCCGATGCGCAGCTCGTAGTCGGCGGTCTCGTCGGGCTCCAGCGCGACGTTGAGCACTTCCTCCTTCTCGCCCCTGAACATCGCCAGGATGCGGTGGGAGGGCAGCTTGGTGAACGGCTCGGTGAAGTCGAAGTAGTCGGAGAACTTGGCCCCCGCCTCCTGCTTGCCCTCGCGCACCTTCGACACGAGCCGGCCGCGGCTCCACAGCCGCTCGCGCAGGTCGCCGATGAGGTCGGCGTCTTCGGCGAACCGCTCGATCAGGATCGCCCTGGCCCCTTCGAGGGCCGCGCCGGCGTCGGCCACGCCCTCGGTGACGAACTCCGCGGCGACCGTGGCCGGGTGGAGCGTCGGGTCGCCGAGCAGCTTCTCGGCCAGCGGCTCCAGGCCGAGCTCGCGGGCGATCTGCGCCTTGGTGCGCCGCTTGGGCTTGTAGGGCAGGTAGATGTCTTCGAGCCTGGCCTTGGTCTCGGCCGCCATGATCTGCGCGCGCAGTTCGTCGTCGAGCTTGCCCTGAGACTCGATCGACTCCAGGATCGCCGCCCTGCGCTCGTCGAGCTCGCGGAGGTAGCGCAGCCGTTCTTCGAGCGTGCGGAGCTGCGCGTCGTCGAGGGCGCCGGTGACCTCCTTGCGGTAGCGCGCGATGAACGGCACGGTGGCGCCGCCGTCGAGCAGATCGACCGCCGCCTGCACCTGCCCGTCGCGCACGCCGAGCTCTGCCGCGATCCGCTGGTGAATAGAGAGCACTTGCCTGCCTTTCGATGGTCCCGCCGGTCAATTGTGCAGGACTACGCCGTCTTTCATGACCAGAGTGCGCCGAGGGTGAACGACCACGGCCTCTCCGGGGCCGCTCGCGGGCACCACGACGAGGTCGGCCCGGTCGCCCGGAGCCAGGCCGTAGCCGGGCAGCCCGAGGGCCAGCGCGCCGCCCACGGTCGCGGCCTCCAGGGCGAGCTCGATGTCCTCGTCGCGGCGGAACGCGCTGCGGTAGGCGAGGTGCATCGCGCGCTCCAGCATGTCGCCGGAGCCGTAGGGGCCCCACAGGTCTCGGACGCCGTCGTGGCCGCAGGCGACGGTGACGCCCGCGGCGCGCAGCTTCTTCACAGGCGGCACCGGGTAGCTGTAGACGGCGGCGGTGGCGATGGCCACGCCCGCGTCGACGAAGCCCTGGATCAGGCGATCCTGGGCGGCCTCGCCGAGCTCGCCCAGCGCGTACGCGTGGCTGACCGTGACCCGGCCGCCGAGCCCCAGCGCCTTGGTGCGCTCGGTGATCAGCTCCAGCTCCCAGCCGCCCAGCGAGCCGCCGTCGTGGAGGTGGATGTCGATGCGCGCGCCGAACCGGTCGGCCAGGCCGAAGATCAGGTCGAGGTGGCGCACGGGATCGCGGTCGACGCCAGCCGGGTCGAGGCCGCCGATCGCCTCGACGCCGCCTCGGAGCGCCTCGGCCAGCAGGTCGGCGGTGCCGGGGTTGGTGAGCACGCCGTGTTGCGGGAAGGCGACCTGCTGCACGTGGACGGGGGAGCGGGCGGCGGCCTCGCGCACGGCCTCCACGCCCCGCAGGCCCACGGACGGGTCGATGTCGGTGTGGGTGCGCACGTGGGTGGTGCCGGCCTCGCTCATCCGGGCCAGCAGCGCGGCGGCCCGCTCGGCGCTCGGCACCCCCAGCTCGGCGCGGCGGCCCAGGTCGTTGGCGATGCGGCCGGCCAGCGAGTCGTCGGCCGAGTGGGGGATCCAGGGGCCGCCGTAGAGCGTCTTGTCGAGGTGGCAGTGGGCGTCGACGAGACCGGGCAGGACGAGCTGGCCGGACACGTCGAGGACGAGGGCGCCGGGCGCGTCGAGGGACGGGCCCACCCGGTGGATGCGGCCGTCGCGGACGAGCAGGTCGGCGGGGGACGCGAGCCCCCAGGGCCGCCCGCCGCGGATCAGCACGTCGGTCATGCCCAGCACCCTAGAGGGCGGCACCGACGATTTCCGTGCCCCCAGGTGTGAGGGTTGTGGACCGTCAGGCGGGACGGGTGGCGAAGAGCTCGAGGTGGTGGCAGCGAGGGCAGCGGTAGGCGTCTATCTGCCACCTGGGGATGCCCGCCAGCCGGGCCCTGCCGAAGAAGCCTCGTTCCAGCTCCCCTTCGACCCATTGGGCATACCCCTCGGCGCCCGACCCCTGGTCCGTGACGAACCCGGGTTCGAGCCCCTCCGCGCCGCAATGCGTGCACCGTAAGTTGTCCATGCCGAAGAGCCTAGATCTCCGCGAGGTGCGCCACGTTGGCCACGTCGGCCGGATCGGTGCTGGGCCGCCCGCCGAACCAGGCGTCGAGGATCTCGCCGAGCACGACGTCGGAGGTCAGGCGGAGGCTGAGGGCCAGCACGTTGGCGTCGTTCCACCTGCGCGCCCCGTCGGCGGTGTAGGCGTCGGCGCAGAGCGCGGCCCGCACGCCGGGCACCTTGTTGGCCGCGATGGAGGCGCCCGTGCCCGTCCAGCAGCAGACCACCGCCTGGTCGGCCCGGCCCTCCGCGACGTCTCTGGCGGCCAGTTCGCAGGCCCACGCCCAGTCGTCGCGCTCGCCGTCGTCGAGTGCGCCGTGGGTCAGCACCTCGTGACCCCGCCCGCGCAGCTCGGCCACGATGCGCCCGGCCACCCCGTCAGTGCTGTCCGCCGCCACCGAAATCCGCATGGGCCCATCTCTACCAGCAATGTGGTGACGGGTGCGGGGATCGAACCCGCCTGGAGCGGCTTATGAAACCGCCGGGCACACCAGCGCCCCCACCCGCCTGGAACGGGCCGGGGGCCGCCGATCTCAACGGCGGGAGCCCCCGGACGGGTGCGGCATGCGCATTCGCCGGATGACGAGCCGGCTGACCAGCTGGATGACCATGGGCACGAGCATGCCGCCCGCGCCCCCGGCCCCGCAACGCGTTTCTCAGGTGTACCGGGCGCGCATGCGCTCGCAGAAGTCGTCCGACAGCTTGGTCATCAGCCTGGACAGCTCGGCCCGCTCGGTCTCCGGCCAGTCGGACAGCACCTCCTCGAACCACTCGGTGGTGACCCGGCGGCACCTGCTCGCCACCTCGGCCCCCTCCTCGGTGAGCGCGATGCGCCAGGCCCGCCGGTCGTCGGGGTCGCGTACGCGCTCGACCAGCCCGCGCTGCTCAAGGGCCGCGACGTGCCTGGTCACGTGCGGGCTCTCGACCTGCAGCCCCTCGGCGATCATGCCGATCCTGCGGGGCTCGCCCGCGTCGAGCAGGTAGACGATGATCTGCACGTCGGGCCGGTCGAGCCGGATGCCGGCCGCCTCGGTGAGCCATTCGTGGGTCTTGGCGCGGTTGAGCGTGACGACCAGCCGCCGGAAGGCCGACACCGTCCTGTTGAGATCTTCGCCCATCTGTTTGCTTACCTAACTTACGTATGTATCATCGGTGCTCGGTTACTTACCTAAGTTATCTAAAGGAGCCGACATGGCGACAGCCGTCGTACCCGCGGCGCGTGAGACGTCGATGCGCAATCCCTGGCCCACGGTGGTCTCCCTGGCGTTCGCGGCCTCCATCGCCGCCCTCCAGAACACCGCGGTGGTCCCGTTGCTTCCCGTGCTGCAGCGGGAGCTGCACGCCTCGCTCTCGGCCGTGAGCTGGACGCTCACCATCAGCCTCCTGGTCGCCGCGGTCTCCACGCCGCTGCTGTCGCGCTTCGGCGACATGTACGGCCGGCGTCCGATGATCCTCGGCGCGCTGGGCCTGCTGGTGGTGGGTTCGGTCATGGCGGCGATGGCCACGTCGCTGACCTGGTTGATCGTCGCCCGGATCCTGCAAGGGGCGGTGTCCGCGCTGGTCCCGTTGTCGATCGGGGTGGTCCGCGACCTGCTGCCCAGGCAGCAGCTCGCGACCGGCATCGGCGTGCTGAGCGCGACGATGGGGTTCGGCAGCGGCGGCGGCATGATCCTGGCCGGGCTGGCCGCCGGTGACTACCACCTGGTGTTCTGGATCACCGGCGGGATCTCGGCGGTGGCCGTCGTGATCCTGGCCTTCCTCGTGCGGGACGTGGCGCCGGCCGGCAAGGGCCGTCCCGACCTCGCCGGGGCCGCGCTGCTGACCGCCTGGCTGGTCGCGCTGCTGCTGGCGATCAGCGAGGGCGGCTCGTGGGGCTGGACGTCGGCCGGCGTGCTCGGCCTGTTCGCCGCGGCCGCCGTGCTGGCCGTGGTGTGGGTGCTGGTCGAGCGCAGGGTGGCCGAGCCGCTGGTCGAGATGTCGATGCTGGTGCACAGGGGCACGATCGGCGCGACGGTCTCCTCGATGCTGCTCGGGTTCTCGTTCTTCACGATGCTGACCGGCATGTCGCAGTTCGCCCAGGTTCCGAAGGCGACCGGCTTCGGCTTCGGCGCCTCCACCCTCCAGGTCGGGCTGTTCCTGCTGCCGAGCACCCTGTTCATGCTGGTCATCTCGCTGTTCGCGGGGCGGATCATGCGCCGGTTCGCCGCCTCGTTCATGGTGGCGACGGGCGCGGGCGTGACCGGGCTCGCGGGGGTGTGGCTGGCGTTCGAGCACGGCAGCCCGGCCACCCTGTACGTGGCCTCGTCCCTCATGGGCATCGGCCTCGGCATCGGCTACGCCGCACTGGGCACGATGGCCGTCGAGCACGTCGAGCCGTCCAGGACCGCGCTGGCCGCGGGCGTCAACGCGCTGGTGCGCATCGTCGGGGGCAGCGTGGCGGGCGCGGCCATCGCCGCGATCCTGGCCGCGCGCCCCGGCGTCCTGGGCTTCCAGTGGGTGTTCGGCACCGCCGCGGCGGCCGGGCTGGTCGCGGCGGTGTTCGCCACCGTCTACGGAATGCTGAACAGCCGGGCCGTCACAGCGCCTTCAGCCCACTGATCACTTCCAGCAGCACCTTGGCGTCCGGCGCGGGGGGCGGCAGCTCGACCTGGACGAGCTGCCGCGCGTGCAGGTCGCCGACCAGCACCCGGACCACGCCGATGGGCAGGTTCAGCTCGGCGGCCACGTCCACCAGCCGGGTCGGCTTGGTGCACTTCTGCATGATGATCAGGTGCTCGGGCCCGAGCCCCACCGGAGGCGTCAGCCCGCCGGCGGTGACGATGACCGCGATGAGGTCGATGGCCTCGCTCGCGGGCACCGTACGGCCCCTGGTCAGCAGGTAGGCCGGGACGATCGGACCGGCGTCCTCGTCCAGCCAGCGCTCGTCACTCACTTGGCACCACCCGCATCACAGGACGGGCGGGCTCCTTCACGTCGGCCTCCGGTTCCGGATCGGCGACGTGCTCAGCCGGGATCAACACGATCGCGGTGGTCCCTCCATATGGTGAACCGCGTAGCGTCACGCGGATGTCGTGCCTGGCGGCCAGGCGCGAGACGACGAAAAGCCCCAGCTTGTCGCTGTCGGCCAGGTCGAACTCGGGTGGGCTGGCCAGCCGCTCGTTGAGTTCGGCCAGCTCCTGGGCGCTCAGCCCGAGCCCGCGGTCCTCGACCTCGAAGGCGAAGCCGCGGGCGGTCTCCTCGCCGCGCACGATGACCTGCGTGTGCGGCGGCGAGTAGACGGTCGCGTTCTCGATGAGCTCGGCGACCAGGTGGATCACGTCGCCGACCACCGGCCCGGCCAGGCGCTGGCCGGACATCGGCTCGACGGTGACCCGGCGGTAGTCCTCCACCTCGGCCGTCGCGCCGCGGGCCACGTCGAGCAGCGGCACCGGCTTGCTCCAGCCGCGGCCCGGGGTGGCGCCCGACAGGATGATCAGGCCCTCGGCGTGACGGCGCATGCGCGTGGTCAGGTGGTCGAGGCGGAACAGGTCGTCCAGGGCCTCGGGGTCGGTGGCGCGGTGCTGCATGTCCTCCAGCTGGATGCGCTGGCGGTGCAGCAGAGCCTGCGAACGCCTGGCGAGGTTGCGGAAGACGTGCCCGACGCCCTCGCTGAGCTGCGCCTGGCCGATCGCGGCCTCGACGGCGGTCTGCTGGACGGTGGAGAAGGCCTGGCCGACGTCGCCGATCTCGACCGTGCTGGTGGCCACCGACAACTCCGGCATCTCCACCCTCTCGCCCTTGCGCAGCTTGGCCACCACGTGCGGCAGCCGCTCCTGGGCCACCTCCAGCGCGGCCAGCCGGAGCGCGCCCAGCTCCTTCGACAGCCGGTTGCCCATCCGGATCGAGAACACGATCGACACGATGACCAGCAGGAAACACGTCCCGGCCAGGATGAACGCCCGCGACAGCACCTGGTCGGCCACGGGGTCGGCGCGCGCGTTGAGCAGCGTGCTGGCCCGCATGAGCGACTCCGCGTACGTCTTGGAGATCGACTCGGTGGTGCTCAGCCAGCCGCGCGGCGGCACGGCGCCGGCGATGATCCGGTCCTCCATCAGCCGCATGCGCTGGTAGACGGGGGAGGTGACGAGGGAGACCTGGGTGTCGCGCAGGCTCGGGTCCAGCTCGCCGAGGCCCTGGTCGATGAGGAAGCGCCGGTTGCCGACGATCTGGGTGAACTGCCGGCGTTCCGACGGCGTGACCGGGCCGAGCGCGATGGCCTGCTCCCTGGTCAGCAGCTCCTTGGCGTAGCCCAGCTCGATGATCACGCGGGACTGCTCGTAGATCGGGATGTCGTCGATGAGCGCGACGCGCCGGTGCAGGCCGTAGAGGGAGTCGATCACGGTGTTGTACGCCTCGCCGGCGAGCAGACGGTCGGACAGGCCGTCGTCGATCTCGCCCCGGATCGCGTCGAGCCTGCCGAGCTGCGTGTACACCGCGTCCACCTGCGTACGGATCTCTTCCGATCGGTCCTTGGAGTTGCTGGAGAGCTTTCTGAACTCGTCCCTGGCGGCGTCGGTGCGGGTGCGCTGGTCGGCCACGTCCTTCTGGGAGGCGGCCCGGCGCAGCAGCTTGGCCGAGGAGAGACGCTCGTGCTGGAGCTCGCTGATCAACTTGTACGCCGGATGGCGGAGGTTCGTCCAGAGTGTCTTGTACTGACGCAGCTCCAGGCTCTCGCCGGCGGTGACGGCGGTGATCACGCCCCACAACACGACCATGGAGGTCAGAGGCACGAGTAGTAGTCCGATGATCTTCATGCGGATCGTCCGGCTACGACCCATGGCACCTCACTCCGGTCGGTCCCCTGCTGGCAACCCCGGACGGGACAAGCCCAGAGGATAGCAATTCGATCACCCAATTGCCCAATTTTTCGGGACTTTTGGACATGTGTCCGTGATCTTGCAGTAGGTTTCCCCCAAATCGGTTACAGAGGGAGATGCGTTGCGCCGTCGTCTCGCAGCGGCCGCCGCGCTGGCGCTTCTGTCGGCCTGTTCCGGGCCCACGGAGGTCCCCCGGCCCCCCGCCGCCGAGTCGGTCTTCGTGTACGCGCAGAACCTGGACGTCATCTCCGACTGGGACCCCGCGAGCTCCTACTCCAACGAGCTCATCGCCTTCCAGAACGTCTACGAGACCCTGACCCTCTGGAACCCCTTCACCAAGAAGTCGGCCCCCCGCCTGGCCACCTCCTGGCGCTCGACGCCCGACGGCCGCACCTGGACGTTCACGCTGCGCCAGGGCGCGACCTTCCACACCGGCCGGCCGGTGGACGCCGCGGCGGTCAAGGCGTCGATCGAGCGCACGATGAAGACCGGCGCGGGCGCGTCCTACATCTGGGACGCCGTCTCCTCCGTCAAGGCCGAGGACGCGAACACGGTCACCTTCGCCCTGAAGTACGCCGTGCCGCTCGACCTGGTGGCCTCCTCCGGGTACGCGGCCTACATCTACGACACGCAGGCGGCGCCCGACCTGCGCTCATGGCTCGGCGCGGGCAGAGACGCCGGGTCGGGGCCGTACACGGTGGCGGCCTGGCATCCGGGCCAGGAGGAGGAGCTGACGCTCAAGGCGTACCCCAAGTACTGGGGCGGATGGGACAAGCCGCACTACAGCACGGTCAAGTACCGCGTCGTGCCCGACCCCGACCGCGCGTGGCGGATGCTGGCCCGCGGCGAGGTGAGCTTCGTGGACCGGCTCAGCCCCCGGCTGTTCGCCAGGGCCGCGGTCACGCCCGGGGTGCGCACCAGCGAGCGGGACTCGTACCAGACGGCCATGCTGCTGTTCAACACCGCGAGCGGCCCGATGAAGGACGTGCGGGTGCGCCGCGCGGTGCAGCAGGCCGTCGACTACCGCGGCCTGGTCAGGGCGCTCAGGGGCGCGGTCGCACCGGCCAGCGGCATCGTCCCTGAGGGGCTGACCGGCCACGTCGCCGGCCGCGCGCCCCGGCAGGACCTGGCGGGCGCGGCGGCCCTGCTGGGCCGCGCCGGGTACGGACCCGCGGGCCGGCCGCTGCGGCTGCGGCTCACCTACGCGCAGGGCGACCACGACCAGCGGCTGCTGGCCACCAGCCTGGCGGCGGAGCTGAAGCCGCTGAACGTCACGCTCGACGCCCGCGCCATGCCCTGGAACGCCCAGTGGCAGCAGGGCAGGAAACGCGGCCAGGACATCTTCGTCATGTACTGGTGGCCCGACTACGCCGACGGCTACTCGTGGTTCGGCAACGTCTTCCGCGGCGGCGAGCCGCCGGTGTTCAACCTGGCCTACCTGCGCGACAGGACCCTGGACGAGCTGCTCGAAGGGCTGCCCGAGCTGAGCGTGACCGACAAGGAGGCCGCGCAGGCGGCGTACGAGCAGGCCACCGGACGCGTGCTCGACGTGCGGGCCGCCGTGGCGCTGCCCTGGGTGGTGCGGTACCAGCGGGCCTACCTGGGCGGCGTCCAGGGGTACGACGACAACCCGGCCTACCCCGACGTGGTCTTCGCCTACGAGCTGCGCCCGTCCGGCTGAGCCGACTCCGACGCCGCCTCGGACGCCGCCTCGACGCGCGCACGCAGCCGCGTCCTGATCTCCTCGGGCGTGTACGCCCGCCGCCTGCGTTCGGCGCGCGCGATCACCACCCCCGTGGCCGCGACCCCCGCGATTCCCGCCAGACCGAGCATCTTCCACCAGCGCATGTGCCTAGGCTAGCGATGTGCTGACTCTCGACGAGGCCGTCAAGGTGACCAGGACCGGCGATCTGTGGATCTTCCGCGGCAGGTCCGTGCCCGACCGGGCCATCCAGACCATGACCAACAGCCCGGTCAACCACGTGGGCATGGCGATCGTGATCGAGGACCTGCCGCCCATGATGTGGCACGCCGAGCTGGGCAAGTCGCTGCTCGACCTGTGGGCGGGCACCCACCGGCGCGGCGTCCAGCTGCACGACCTGCGCGACGCGGTCACCGTCTGGGCCGACCGTTACGGCCAGCGTCCCTGGCTGCGCCAGCTCGAACCGCAGGCCACCCCCGAGATGGAGGACGCCGCCCTGCGCGTGGTCGCCCGGCTCGACGGCACCCCGTTCCCGTCCACCGCCCGGCTGGCCGCCCGCTGGGCCAGGGGCCGGGTGCCGCGGCGGGCCAGGAAGGAGGCCACGCTGGAGAGCGCGTACTGCGCGGAGGTCGTGGCCGTCACCTACGAGGAGATGGGCCTGCTGCCCGGCGGCCGGCGTCCCAACTGGTACGACCCGGGCAGGTTCTGGAGCGGCGACGACCTGGAGCTGCTGGCCGGCCGCCGCCTCGGCCGCGAGATCACCGTGGGAGTGCCGCGTACGCGGGCCTGACCCTGGCCAGCGGGATCGTCACCACGACGAGCGCGGCCACCAGCACGAACCCCAGCCGGTATCCGGTGTGCCCGAGCACCAGCCCGAACCCGGTCGCGCCCACGCCCATCCCGGCGTCGTAGGCCAGGTTCCACAGGGCGCTGACCCGGGCCGGCTCGCCGCGCTGGAGCATCACCGTCAGCGTCGCGTTCTGCAGCACCCCGAACCCCGCCCCGAACAGCGCCATCCCGGCCACGACCGCGACGGGAGCGGCCGTCCACGCCTGCAGCGCGGTGCCCGCGGCGGCGGCGAGCAGGCCCGGCACGAGCAGCCTGGCCGGTCCGTGACGGTCGCCGAACCGGCCCGCCCACCAGCGGGCCGCCGGCGTGGCGAGCGACTGGGCGAGCAGGGCCGCCGAGGCCAGTCCCGGCGAGCCCGCCAGCGGCAGGAACGTCACCAGCACGCCGACGGAGAGCGTGACCGAGGCGAAGACCAGCATCGGCGCGGCCAGCCCGCCGGTCCGCCCGCCCGCGCCGGTCGTGACGGGCCGGCCGGCGGGCAGGCCGGTCACCGCCACGAGCCCGGCCAGGGGCAGCAGCCCGGCGACCACGAGGACGGGCGCGAACCCGAGCACGTCGGCCGCCCACAGGCCCAGCGGCAGGCCGGCGACCGAGGGCACGCCGACGGCCAGGCCGTACAGGCCGAGCCCTTCGCCGCGGCGCTCGGCGGGCACCAGGTCGGCGGTGAGCGCGGTGCCGGCGACCACGAGCACGCCGAGGCCCGCGCCGCGCAGCAGGGACACGGCCAGCACCACGGGCAGCTCCGCCGACAGCGGCAGCAGCAGGGCGGGCAGGCCGAGCAGGACCAGGCCGAGCGCCATCGCCGCCCGGTAGCCGTGCCGGGACAGCAGCCAGGGGACGGCCAGCTCGGCGAGCACCGTGGACAGCATCATCGCGCCGGTGGCCAGGCCCGCGCCGGACGCGCCGGAGCCGCCGGTCGCCGCGTACAGGGGGACGGTGGAGAACAGCAGGAAGAAACCGAGCATCCCGGTCACCGAGGCGGCCATCATCAGGCTTAACGAACGCGTCATCACGCCTTCGACGATGACAAATCCCGTTCTGGGCGGGATCGGGCATGATGCGTAGCCGCCTCTTCATAATGAGGGGTGTGTTCGTGGGACGTGAGGCCGAACTGGGCCGGCTGGCCGCCGCGTGGGCCCGTACCCCGAGTGCGGTGCTGGTCGTGGGCGAGGCGGGGATCGGCAAGTCCAGGCTGGTCGCGCGGTTCGCCGGTGACGTGGACGCGCTGGTGGCCGAGGGCGGGGCCGATCCGGGCGGGCCGGCGTACGCGCCGTTCGTGCCCGTGCTGCGCCGCCTGGTCAGGGAGTACGGCGCCGGGCTCGTACCGGGCGGCGGGCGCAAGGGGCTGGCGTGCCTGCTGCCCGAGCTGGGGGAGCTGGACGACACGCCCGACCTGGGCCGGGCCCGGCTGTTCGAGGAGGTGCTGCTGCTGGTCGAGCGGGCCGCCGAGCGCCGTCCGCTGGTGATCGTGCTGGAGGATCTGCACTGGGCCGACCAGGCCGCCCGCGACCTGCTGGCGTACCTGCTGCGCAACCTGACGCGGCCGGGCGCGATGGTCGTCGCGACCTCGCGCGAGCCGCTGCGGCTGCCCGGCGCCGAGGTGGTCAGGGTGCCGCCGCTCGGCCGCGACGAGGTGGCCCGCCTGCTCGGCCGCGACGACGTCGACGCGATCGTGGCGCGCAGCGAGGGCAACCCGCTGTTCGCCGAGGCGCTGGCCGAGGCGGGCGACACGACTCCGGCCTCGCTGCGCGAGCTGCTGCTCGCCGGGGCCGAGAAGCTGCCGGGGCCCGGTCTCGACGTGCTGCGGATCGCCGCCGTGGCCGGGCGCAGGACGCCCCACGAGGTGCTGCGCCGGATCGCCGGGCTCGACGACCTCGCGCTCGACGAGGCGCTGCGGCCGGTCGTCCGGGCCCGGCTGCTGCTCGTGGACGGCGACGCCTACGTCTTCCGGCACGCGCTCATCCGCGAGGCCGTCTACGACGACCTGCTCCCCGGCGAACGCCGCCGCCTGCACGCCCGCTGCGCCCTCGCCCAGCCCGAGCTGGCCGCCGACCACTGGCACGCGGCCGGCGACGGGCCGCGCGCCTTCGAGGCCGCCTGGCGGGCCCGCAGATGGGATCTGGTGCTGGAGCTGTGGGCGCACGCGGACGGCCAGGACCACGCCCAGGTGCTGGAGGACGCCGCCAGGGACGCCCTGCGCGCCGGCGACGCACACCGCGCCGACGACCTGGCCGGCCGGGCGCTCGCCGAGGTCGCCGACCCGCTGCGCGCGGCCCACCTGCTGGAGCTGCGCGTCGCCATCCGCGACCTGCACGGCGAGGAGGGCCTGGACGACCTGCGCGAGGCCGTCCGGCTGGCCCCCCGCGAGTCCCGGCTGCTCGGCGCCCTGGCCTGCACGCTGGCCTGGCACGGCCAGGACGACGAGGCCCGCGCCCGCGCCGAGGAGGCGTACGCGCTGGGCGACGCCAGGTCCCTGGTCACCCTGGCCGCGCTCGCCGCGCTCGACGACGACCTCGCCACCGCCTCCACCCTGTACGCCCGCGCCCGGATCAGCGCGCCCGACGACGACACGCTGCTCGTCTCCTACGCCGGCGAGGCCGACGCGCTGGAGGCCGCCGGCGAGCACGCCAGGGCCGAGGCGGTCGCGCGGCGCGGCATCGCCGAGGCCGCCCGGCTGGGCCTGGCCCGCTCGCGCGGCGCCCACCTGGCCGCCAACCTGGCCGAGCCGCTCGCCTCGCTGGGCCGCTGGACGGAGGCCCGCGAGGTCGCCGCCCCCGCGCTCGCGCTCGACCCGCCGCCGATCTACCGCGCCTGGATCCTGCTCGTGCTCGGCACGGTCGCGGTGCAGGAGGGCTCGCTGTCGGCGGCCGGCGCGCTGCTCGCGCAGGCCAGGCCGCTCATGCGCGGGCGTTCCCGCGGCTACGACTCCTGCCTGGAGCCCGACCTGCTGGAATGCCGCCTGGCCGAGGCCGGGGGAGACCTGGCCCGGGCGCGCCGGCTGGTCGACCACGTGCTGGCGGAGCACGACCTGAGCCGCAGCCGCCGCTACGCCTGGCCGCTGCTGGCCCTCGCGGCCCGCATCGGACGGGTGCGCGCCGCGCCCCCGGGCCTGCCCACCGTCGGACGGCTGCAGGAGGCGTACCGGGCCACGTTCGAGGCCGAGCTCGGCGGCTCGTGGGCGGACGCGGTCGCCGCCTGGCGGTCGGTGGGGCAGCCGTACGGGCTGGGGCGGGCGCTGGTCGGCGCGGCCGAGCGGGACCCGGCGCGGGCCCGCGAGCCGCTGCGCG
>NZ_JBSFGJ010000197.1:0-16715 GCF_053596515.1 Nonomuraea sp. NPDC001684 | reverse complement strand
TCACGGACAGCAGTGCCAGCCGCTCCTCGGTGTGCCGCCGGGCTTCGCGATGCCGCGCCGGGTGCTCTGGGACGACACGTTGCTCGTCGGCCTGCCCGGCGGCGGCCGGCTGCGGGTGCGCGGCGAGGACCCGCTGAACCGCCTGACCGGTGACCTGCTGGTCGCCGGCGCCTACGGCGACCTGCCCGCCAGGTATCTCCTCATGGCCGCGGGCGAGAACGGGTTCCCGTCCGCGCCGCCCGGCTGGAGAACGGTTTTCGACGGCGAAGAGCTGCGCTTGCTGCGGCGTTGACCGGCTGTTTCATGATGTACCGGAGGGTAACTTGCTTTATCACGGTTTGACCAATGTTATGGATTCAAGACGAAACACGTTCTAGTCTCGGCACACCGCGTCACCGGAAGGAAGGGAGAGCTTCGTGTTGCGACTTCTCGTGGCCCTGGCGATAGGAGCCCTGCTGGCGGTCGGAGCCTCCGTCGCGGTGGTCAACGTGGCCTCACCGTCGCTCACCCCGCCCAACCAGCCGCTCTACAACTACGGCACCAGGTGATCCATCCCGCTTGACGCGGGGCCATACACAGCGAGCACGGAGTGTGGCTCCGCCATGCCCGCATGCCCGCCGACGAGGAGTGATGGTGGTCTTTACCGGTGAGCGCAAGGCGGACACGGCACGGCTGATCGAGCCGCGGACCAACGACGCGACGGCGGGAGAGCGGCCACTCGCGGGCGTCCGCGTGGCGATGCTCAACTTCCGCGAACCCTGCCAGTCCACGGCCGGCGGCGCCGAGGAGTACGCCTGGCAGGTCAGCCGGTTCCTGCTGACCCAGGGGGCCTCGGTCGTGTTCCTCACCGGCCGCCAGCGCGGGCAGCGCCGCGCCGAGGTGCTCGACGGCGTCGACCTGCGCAGGATGGGCAACCCCTACCTCGTCTACCTGCTGGTCCCGCTCTGGCTGCTGATCCACCGGCGGCGCGTGGACGTCGTCATCGACACCATGAACGGCATCCCCTTCTTCTCCCCGCTCGTCGTCCGCCGCCGCACGCCCGTGATCAGCCTCGTGCACCACGTCCACGACCGGCAGTTCCACGCCTTCCTGCCCGCCTGGCTGGCCCGGATCGGGTGCTTCGTGGAGGGCGAGGTGGCCCGGCTGGTCTACCGGCGCTGCCTGACGGTCACCGTCTCGGAGTCGTCGAGGCGCGACCTGGCCACGAAGTTGCGCTGGCTCGCGCCGGTCACCGTCGTGCCGAACGGCTGCGCCGAGCCCGCGCGCAGCGAGCCGCCGGCCGCCGTGGGCGAGCCCGCCCTCGTGTACGCCGGCCGCCTGATCGGCCACAAGCGCATCGAGCGCGTCGTGGACCTGGCCGCCGAGCTCGGCGACGCCTGGCCGGGCCTGCGGGTGCACGTCGTGGGCCGCGGCCCCGAGCGCGACGCCCTGGCCGCCCGGATCTCCGGCCGGGGCCTGGACGGCCGGGTCGAGCTGCACGGTTTCCTGCCCGAGCCGCGCAAGAACGCCCTGCTGGCCGCCGCCCGGCTCAACGTGACGGCCTCGGAGTTCGAGGGCTGGGGGCTGACCGTGATCGAGGCCGCCGCGCTCGGCGTGCCGACCGTGGCCTACGACGTGGCCGGGCTGCGCGACTCCGTGCGGGACGGCGTCACCGGCTGGCTCGTACGGGACGGCGAGAGCCTGGCCGAGGTGACCGGCCGCGCGCTGGAGGAGCTGGCCGACCCGCGGCGGCGGGCGGAGGTGGCCGCGGCCTGCCGTGCCTGGGCCGGGGAATTTACGTGGGCCCGAACTGGGGCTAACATGACCGGACTTATCCTGGCGAAACTCCAAGATTGCGGCGGAGCCCCTCAGTGACCCAAGCCTCGCCTGGACCCCCGGGGGAACGCGGGGACTCCACCGTCGAGAGCTACGAGGCCCGGATCAGGCACAGGCTGCGGCTGCTCGCCTCCTGTCTGCTGCTCGGCGCCATCGCGTTCAACACCTCGACCGAGAAGATCATCCCCGAGACGAAGCTCGACATGGCGGTCAACCCGCTGGGCTTCCTCGGCCGGGCGCTGCACCTGTGGGACGGCGCCTACTTCGGCCACCTGCAGAACCAGGCGTACGGCTACCTGTTCCCGATGGGCCCGTTCTACGCGATCTTCCTCAAGCTGGGCATGGAGTCGTGGGCCGTCCAGCGGCTGTGGATGTCGCTCGTGCTGTGCGTCGCCTTCCTCGGCGTGGTCCAGCTCGCCCGCGCGTTCGGCGTCGGCGGCCCGCACACCCGCGTCCTGGCCGGCTTCGTGTACGCGCTCGCGCCGCACGCCCAGGCGCTGATCGGCATCAACTCCTCGGAGTTCCTGCCCAGCGCCGTGCTGCCGTGGATCCTGCTGCCGCTGGTCAAGGGGGCCAAGGGCGAGCTGACGCCACGCCGGGCGGCCGCGCTGTCGGCGTTCGCCTTTCTGTTCTGCGGCGGGGTCAACGCGGTGGCCGAGGCGGCCGTGCTCGTGGTGCCGATGGTGTACCTGCTGACCAGGCGCGGCGGGCCGGTCAAACGCCGCCTGATCGCCTGGTGGCTGCCGCTGGTCGCGCTCGCCTCGCTGTGGTGGGCCGTCCCGCTGCTCACGCTCGGCGGCTACATCTTCTCGTTCCTGCCCTACATCGAGACCGCCACCGCGACGACCGGCGTGACGTCGCTGGTCAACGCGCTGCGCGGCACGTCGAGCTGGCTCAGCTTTCTCACCGTGGACGGCCAGACCTGGCTGCCCGACGCCCACCAGCAGTCCACCGTCCCGTGGCTGATCGTGGTCACCGCCGCCGTGGCCGCGCTCGGCCTGGCCGGGCTCACCCTGCGCCGGCTGCCCGAGCGGCCGTTCCTGCTGATCAGCCTGCTGTGCGGGATCGCCGTCATCACGACCGGCCATCCCGGCACGCCGCACGAGCAGGTGATGGTCGGGCTGCTCGACGGCCCGCTCGCCGCGTTCCGCAACCTGCACAAGTTCGACGCGCTGATCAGGCTGCCCGTCGCGCTCGGCCTCGCCGGGCTGCTCTCACTGGCCCGCCCGCGCCTGCGCATGCCCCTGACCGTGCTGGCCGCCGGGCTCGTGACCCTGTCGGGCCTGCCCGTCCTGTACGCCGGTCTCGCCCCCGCCGGCGGCTTCACCGCCATCCCCGACTACTGGCGGCAGGCCATCACCTGGCTCAACCGCAACGCCGGCGACGGCATGGTGCTGGCCGTGCCGGGCGCCAAGCGCGGCGAGTACCTGTGGGGCCGCCCCCTGGACGAGCCGCTGCAGGCCCTCTCGCAGGCCCGCTGGGCGACCCACACGATCGTGCCGTGGGGCTCGGCCGGCATCTCGCGGCTCATGGCCGCCGTGGACGACCGCCTGGCCACCGGCAAGGGCTCGCCGGGGCTGGCCGCCACGCTGCGCCGGATGGGGGTGTCGTACCTGGTCGTCCGGAACGACCTGGACCGGGCGACGATCGGCACGGCCTGGCCGGCCCGGGTGCACCAGGCGCTGGAGGACTCGCCCGGCGTCTCGCTCGTGGCCCAAATGGGGCCGGGCGTCGGCATCGCCCAGTACGGCCGGGCCGCCGCCTGGCTGGACCAGCCGTACCCGGCCGTCGAGATCTACCGCGTGGCCGGCGCCGCGCCGCTGGTCGGCACCGTGGACGCCACCCGCCCGCTGCGCGTCGGCGGCGCGCCGGAGTCCGTGCTCTCCCTGGCCGAGCAGGGCCTCCTGGACGACGACCGGCCCGTCCTGCTCAACGACGACGCGGGCGTGGTCAAGGTGCCCGCGCACGACACGATCCTGACCGACACGCTGCGCCGCAGGGAGGTCGCCTTCGCCGACCTGCGCCGCAACGCCAGCGCCACGCTCACCGCCGACGAACCCCTGCGCGGCAGCTCGCCCTCCAGCGACCTGCTCGACCCCGGCTGGGCGCGGTACGTCTCCACGGCGGGCCTCACCGGCGTCGCGGGCGTCACCGCCTCCAGCTCCGAGGCCGACGTCGGCGCCGCGGCGAACAGCCGCGAGCCGGGCCACCAGCCCTTCGCCGCGCTGGACGGCGACCGGCGCACGAGCTGGCGCTCCACCGGCTGGAACGGCGCCGTCGGCGAGTGGCTGGAGGTGACCTTCGCCGAGCCGCTGACGATCCCCACGATCCAGGTGGCGTTCGAGAACTCGCCGATCGGCCCGCCGCCCAGCGAGGTCGTCGTGGAGACCGGCGCCGGCTCGCTGCGCCAGAAGGTGCGCGCGACCGCCGACCCGCAGGAGCTGGCCGTGCCGAAGGGGCCGGTCGAGCGGCTGCGGGTGAAGGTCGTCGCCACCGCGTACGAGCCGGCGAACCGCCTCGGCGGCCGGGTCGGCATCACCGAGCTCGCCATCCCCGGCGTCCGGCCCGGACGCTCGATCGTCGTGCCCGACCCGCGCGAGGACACCGGCGAGCCGGCCACGATCGCGGTCGCCAGGACCGGCGACGTGCCCGGCTGCGTCCGGGGCTCGGCCGCCTGGAGCTGCGCCAAGGGCCACGAGGTGCTGGGCGACGACGGCAACGGCTTCGACCGCTCCTTCGTCACCGGCAAGGACGGCGCGTACGGCATCTCGGGCCGCGCCACGGTCACCGACCGCGCGACGATCGAACGCCTCAGCACGCTGCCCGGCGACTCCCTGACCGTGCGCGCCTCCTCCACCGCGGTGGACAGCGGCGCGGCGGGCGGCCGCTGGGCCTTCGACGGCGACCCGAAGACGGCCTGGTTCGCCGACCCGCTCGACCCCAGGCCCACGCTGAACGTCGAGCTGGCCCGCGAGACGAAGCTGTCGCGGATCCGCGTCATCACGCCCGACTCCTACCTCGGCGCCCCTCCCGTCCGGGTGACGATCCGCGCGGAGGGCGGCGTCCGGCAGAGCTGGGTCGGCACGGACGGGCTCGTCCGCTTCCCCGAGATGAGGGCCAGGAAGGTCGCGCTGGAGTTCGGCGCGTCCGGCGGCCGGCCGATCGAGATCAGCGACGTGGCCTTCCCCGGCGTGCGGCCGCTCGGCGCGCTGACCGGCTTCAAGCTCACGCTGCCGTGCGGCTTCGGGCCCACGCTCACGATCGACGGCAACGAGGTGCACACCGCCGTCACCGGCGGCACCCTGCACGACGTGGTCACCGGCCGGCCGGGGACCTTCGAGACCTGCGAGCGGCTTCAGCTCGTGGCCGGTCCGACCCGGCTGTCGGTGCGGCCGGGGGAGTCGTACCGGGTCGAGTCGGCGGTCGTGCGGCACGAGCCGGGCAGCCCCGCGGCCGGGCCCACCGTCATGCGGCGCACGCCGGTCACCACGTGGGCGGCCGGCGAGCGGGTCGTCCAGGTGAACGTCCAGGACGACGCCTACCTGGTGGTCAACGAGAACTTCAACGCCGGCTGGAAGGCCACGCTGGGGGCCGCGGCGCTCAAGCCCGTCCGGCTCGACGGCTGGCGGCAGGCCTGGTTCCTGCCCGCCTTCACGGCCGGGACGGTGACGCTCACCTACGAGCCGGACGAGCCGTACCGGGCGGGGCTCGCCGCGGGCGGGGCGCTGGCGCTGCTCGTCGCCGGGCTGGCCCTGGTGGGCAGGGGCCGGCCGGGACGCCATCTGGCGCCCGTCCTGGCCGCCCGGCCACGGATCCGGCACGTCGCGGTGTTCGCCGTGGCGCTCGGGTACTGGGTCGGCGGGCCGGCGGGGGCGGGCGTGGCCGGGGTGGCGTTCGTGCTGGGCGCCTGGTCGCGTCCGCTGCGGGAGGCCGAGCACCTGCGCGGGCGGCGGCGCTGGACCCTGCTGCTCGGGCCGCCCGGCGGGCTCGCGCTCTACCTGGCCGCCACGGTCGCGGTGGCGCTCGGCGCGGGCGGCCTGTGGGCGCAGCTGCTCTGCCTGCCGCTGCTCGGGCAGCTCCTCGTCGAGGTGGCGGCCAGACGCGCGCCGGCCCGGCAGACCACCGTACCGATCACCGTCGCCGCAGGCGGCCCGACCATGACGAGTGTTCCGTGACCGACACGATCAAGCCGCGTCCGGGGACCGTCATCACGGTTCCCGGCCCGGTGGCGCGTGCCGCCCGGTGGGCCCGCCGCCACGGCGTCCTGCTGGCCGGGCTCGTGCTCATCGCCGCCTCGGTGGCGGGCAAGGCGGCCGTCGTCCAGGAGGCGTACTTCAAGGAGGACGACTACGAGTTCGTGGCCAGGGCGATGGAGGGCGGCCTGTCCTTCGACTACCTGACGCGGATCCATTTCGGCCAGTTCATGCCGGGCGGCTTCCTGGTGGCCTGGCTGGTCTCCCGGCTGCACCCCTTCGACTGGGGGTGGGCGGCCGGCACGGTGCTGGCGCTGCACGCCCTGGCCGCCCTGGGCGTGCTGCGCATGCTGCGGGTGGTCTTCGGCAGGCGGCCGGCGACCCTCGTGCCGCTGCTGGTCTTCCTGCTCGCGCCGGTCACCGTGCCCGCGCTGGCCTGGTGGGCGGCCGGGCTCAACACCGTGTTCCTCCAGGTCGCCCTGCCCATGGCGGTCGCCTCGCACTGGCATCACCTGCGGACGGGCCGGCTGCGGCACGCCGTGGCCGCTGCGCTGTGGGTGCTGGTCGGGCTGCTGGGCTTCGTCAAGGGCTTCGCGCTGCCGCTGCTGCTGTTCGCCCTCACCGCGATCTACCACGGCGGCCTGCGCGCCGCGCTGCGCCGCCACCTGGCCGCCTGGGCCATGTACGGCACCGTGCTGGTGGCCTTCGGCGCGCTCTACGTCCAGCGGTCTTCGTCGGCGCCGAACAGCGGGGCGCTGCCGATCTTCGACCAGGCCCTGGGCTTCCTGTGGGAGCTGCTGGGCAAGACGTTCGCCACCACCGTGCTCGGCGGGCCGTGGCGGTGGTTCGCGGGCGGCGACTGGGGGGTGGCCTCGCCGCCGCTGCCGCTGGTCATCGCCTCCCTCGTCGTCCTGGCCGCGCTGGTGGCGATCACCAGCCGGTACCGCAGGCGGGCGGTCCTGGCCTGGGCCACGCTGCTGGGCTACCTGCTGGTCGCGGACGCGCTGCCGGTGTTGTGGGGACGCGTCCACCTGCTGGGCTCGTTCGTCGGCACCGACACCCGGTACGTCGCCGACGCCGTCCCGCTGCTCGCGCTGGTCGTGGGCCTGGTGCTGCTGCCGCTGCGCGGCGAGGAGGAGCCGTACCGCAGGGCGCTGCCGGCGCGGGAGCGGGTGACCGGGGCGGCCGGCGCGATGCTCGGGCTGTTCGCGGGCGCGTCGCTGGTCACGGTGACGCTCTTCGCCGGGTACCTGGGGGCCGAGCGGCGGCACGACTACATCGAGACCGCCCGCGCCGAGCTGGCCAGGGCGGCCCCCGACAGCGTGATCTACGACCGGCTGGTGCCGACGGAGGTGCTGCCGAACTCGTACGGGACCTACAGCCTGACCTCGCGGGTGCTGGGCGCGCTGGCCACGCCCGCGCTCAGGGCCAGGATGCAGGCGCCGCCCGCCGCGCTCGACGGCCTGGTCTTCGACGACCAGGGCCGCCTGCGGCCGGTGGACGTGCAGGGCATCCCGCTCGTGCCTGCGACCCGCGACCGGTGCTGGCCGGTGACCGGCGGGACCGTCCAGGTGCCGCTGGACAACCGCGTCACCCGGGTCGAGGGCACCCTGGTCAGGCTGGGGTACGCGGCCCGCTCCGACACGACGGTCACCCTGTGGATGGGCGACCGCGCCACCGACGTGAAGCTGCGCGCGGGCTTCGGCCGGGTCTTCGTGCTGGCCGTGCCCGGCGCGGACCGGATCGTCGTGCACGACGTGCCGCCCGGCCTGTGCCTGGGCGACGTGACGCCGGGACAGGCGGTGCCCCGGCCGTGACCGCCCCGAGCCGAAGGAGCCTCGCGCTGGTGCTGGCCGCCGTGGGGGCCTTCCTGCTGACGCTCATCCCGCTGAGCCGCCTGTACGTCTACGACCGGGTGCTCAAGGCCCCCCTGGAACAGCAGAGCATGACCAGGGCGACCGCCGAGTCGGCCACGTACGTGGACCCGGCGACCATGCGGCAGACGACCGGCGACCTGGTCCAGACCCGGTGGCTGATCGGCGACGTGCTGGCCGGCGACGACGACCGCGCGGTGTGGGGCGAGTCGGTCTCCCTGGCCACCCGCGACGGCCACCGCCTGGACTACCACGAGCGCCGCCTGGCCTTCGGCCGGCGTACCGGCGAGATCGTGAACTGCTGCGGCGAGTACCTGGACGAGGACGTCTCCGTCCGGCAGACCGGGCAGGCCTTCCGCTGGCCGTTCAACGCCGAGCGCCGCGACTACCCGCTGTTCGACCTGCGCCTGCGCCGCCCGGTCACGGCCGTCTTCGACGGGGTCGAGCGGGTGCGCGGCGTCGAGACCTACCGCTACGTCCAGCGCACGCCGCGCCGGCTGGTGCCCGGCGAGACGCCGCCGCTGCCGCGCCGCCTGCTCGGCCTGCCCGGCAAGGGCGACGTCGGCCTCGGCCGCTACGCCGAGATCCGGCGCACGTACTGGGTCGAACCGGTCAGCGGCCTGCCCGTCAGGACGCTGGAGGAGGTGACCGAGACGCTGGTCACCGCGGACGGCCGGGGCCGCCTGACCGCCCTGGACGCGGACTTCCGCACCGCCGAGCCGGACGTCGTCGCGGCCCTGGCGACGGCGGCCGCCTACAAGCGCTGGATCCTGCTGCTCGGCACGGTGGCGCCGGTCGGCGGCGGCCTGCTCGGCGCGGGCTGCGTGGCGGCCGCCCTGTGGTTGTCGCGGCGGCGCTCACCTGCGGCGCAGGACGAGGAGCAGGTTCCAGGTGACCAGCTCGCGGATGCCAGGTAGGTGGACGACGTGCCTGGCCCAGCGTGGATGGTAGCGAGGGATCGCGTCGAGGACCTCCACGTCGCGCCTCCTGCGCGCCCAGGCCAGCGGCTTGGCCACGCCGATGGCGTACATGCTCTCGCCGAAGACGTTCTTGGGCGGCTTGCCGTGGGTGCGGGCGTAGCGGCGGGCGGCGTAGTGGCCGCCGAGGTAGTGCCAGGGGGAGGTCTCGTGGCCGCCCCAGGGCGAGAACCAGATCGTGTACGACAGGTAGACCACGCCGCCCGGCCGGGTCACCCGGACCATCTCCTCGGCCATCCGCAGCGGGTCGGGCACGTGCTCCAGCACGTTGGAGGAGAAGCACACGTCCACCGAGCCGGTGGCGAGCGGCAGGTCGAGCGCGCTGCCGAGCACGGCGTCGCGGGGCGGCACGCCGTCGCGCAGGCGCATCTCACCGGCGTCGCAGTCGACGCACAGCGGGCGCGCGCCGACCGCGCGCAGGGCGTCGGCGAAGTAGCCGGGGCCGCCGCCGATGTCGGCCACGGTCGCGCCGGCCAGGTCGGTGTAGGTGGCGAGCTGGGCCACCGTGTCCCTGGCCAGGGTGCCGTAGAAGAAGTCGGGGTCGCTCTGCTCCAGGCGGAAGGCGCGCAGCAACCGGACGGATCTGCCGAGATCCGCTCGGAACGGTTCGGTGTCCACGGCGCGGAGCTTACTGCAGTGGAGGGATACGTCCATGGCTGAAGACGTCAAGCGAGCCGAGCCCTTCCAGATCACCATCCCGGCGGTGCGCACCGGGCCGGTCATCGGCGTGGGCCTGCTGATCGTGCTGATCTCGCTGGTGTTCCGGGCGAGCCTGCTCAGCAAGGCCTACTTCGTCGAGGACGACTTCCTCTTCGTGGCCGGGGCCGGCGACAGCGGGCCGACCTGGGAGTACCTGATGAGGGTGCACAAGGGGCACCTCATGCCGGGCGCGCTCGGCCTGGTGTGGCTGCTCACGTCGGTCGCGCCGTACAGCTGGGCGCTGGTGTCGTTCGTGACCGTCGCGATCCAGGGGGCGGCCTCGGTCATGTTCCTGGTGCTGCTGCGGCGGCTGTTCGGCGACCGGGCGGCGGTGCTCGCCGCGCTGACCGTCTACGCGTTCGCGCCGCTCACCGTGCCCGCCATGAGCTGGTGGTCGGCCGCGCTCAACGCGGTGCCGCTGCAGCTCGCGCTGATCGCGGCGCTGGCCGCGCACGTCAGGTACGTACGCGAGGGCAAGGGCCGCTGGCGGGCCCTGGCCTGGACCGCCGTCGGGATGGCCTTCTCCACCAAGGGGGTGTTCATCCCGTTCGTGGTGCTCGGCGTCAGCAGCGCCTACCTCGGGCGTGGCCTGTGGGCCCGTGCCCTGCTCGCCGAGCTGCGCAGGCCCGTCTGGTGGGCGCACGGCCTGCTGCTGGCCGGGTACGCGCTGCTCTACTGGCTGCGCCGCGACACCGCCGGGGCCGACGCGCTGACCGGCCCGAAGGCCGAGGTGGTCCCGGGGCTGCTGCGCAGGCTGCTGGGCGAGACCTTCCCGACGGGGGCGGTCGGCGGCCCGCTGCGCTGGGGCGGCGTCACCTCGACCGGCGGGCTGGCCGACCCGGCCCCGGTGACCGTGGCCGTGGCGTGGGCGGTGCTCGCCGCGCTGGTCGTGGTCACCTGCGTGTACCGCAGGCGGGCCTGGCGGGCGTGGGCGATCCTGGCGGTCTACGTGGTGGTCGCCGACGCGGTGCCCACCGTGATCGCGCGGGCCACCGCCTGGGACCTGGTCGGCGCCGAGACCCGGTACGTCGCCGACGCCGCCGTGCTCTTCGCGCTCTGCCTGGCGCTGGCCGTCATGCCGGTGGAGGACGAGCCCGACGTCCTACGCCGGCCGGTGCCGGCGAGCATGCCGGCCGTCGGCGGCGCGCTGACCGCCGTCTTCGTCGTCGTGTCGCTGATCTCGATCAACACCTTCGGCGACACGCTCACCGGCGACCGGGTCAGGACGTACCTGGAGAACGCGAGAGCCTCGCTGGCCGCGGCGGCGGGGGAGGCCGACATCTACTCCCGTCCCGTGCCGCCGGAGATCGTCCTGCCGTGGAACGGGGAGCGCCGGATGACCTCGTACGTGCTGGCGCCGCTGGCCGACGACGCGACCAGGGAGCGCATGCGCGACCCGCGGCCCTCGGCGGAGCCGTACGTGCTGGACGACACGGGCAAGCTCGTCCTGGTGGGGCGGGTGGTGCCGTTCTTCGACGCGGTCAAGGGGCGCAAGTGCTACCCGGCGGGCAAGGAGTTCCCCGTCGAGTCCTTCGGCGGGCCCGGCGTGGTGGTGGCCATGTCGTACGTCAGCCCGCGGCCCGTGCAGGTCGTGGTGGAGGTCGGCGAGGCCCAGCGGGCGGCCACGCTGCCCGCGACCGGCGCCATGGGCGCGCTGTTCTACGTGCCGCACGACGGGCCGGGCAAGGGCATGCGGATCACCGCGGCCGGGGCGCAGGGTCAGGCGTTCTGCCTCAGGGCGGTGGCCTTCGGCGAGCCGGGCCCGGCGGCGCGCTGAGGCACCAGGCGGATCAGCCGCCTGGCCGGCTCCTCGACGTAGCGGTGGGTGAGCCCGGCCATGGTGACCGTGATGGCGGTGACGGCGACCAGGTTGACCAGGAGGTTGCCGGTCCACGGCCGCTGGCCGGTGAAGTCGTACCAGAGGTAGAGGATGACGAACTGCCACAGGAAGACGCCGTAGGAGATCTGGCCCAGGTAGCTCATCACCCGGCCGCCGAGCAGCTCGTGCACCCGCGTGGGCCGTCCGGCCGCCAGCGCGGCCGGGGCGACCAGGCAGAAGGCGACGAGCGTGTAGAGGCCCTGCTCGGTGAACGCGGTCCAGATGCTGCCCAGGCCGACCGCGCGCGGCCCGGTGAGCGGCGTGGCGGCGATGTGGTCGGCCAGGCCCGCGATGACCCACAACGTGCCCCAGGAGGAGGCCAGCGCGGCGCACAGCCGCCGCGCGCGGCCGTCCTCGGCCCTGGCCCAGACGGTCAGCACGGCCAGCGCCATGCCGGGCACGAAGAACGTCCAGGAGCGCGGCAGCCACACGTTCATCCAGGGCCGGTAGTCGGGGAAGTACTCGAAGACCGTGTACACGTAGGACAGCGCGCCGAAGGCGGCCAGGCCGATGAGCAGCCGCCGTCCCCTGGTCCGCAGGTCGGGGTCGCCGCGCAGGGCGAACCTGCGCAGCACCGCCGCCATCAGCGGGAGCGTGAGGTAGAAGGTCAGCTCGACCGCGAGGCTCCACATCTGGCCGAGCCCCTTGGGGCCGAGGCCGTACCACCAGGGGGTGATGTCGTAGGTGTGCACGAGGAACAACATCTGCGCCCACGTCCAGGGGTCGGCCCGGTGCGCCTCGCCCCACAGCAGCAGCGCCACGGCGACCACCAGCCAGTACGCCGGCATGATCCGGAAGAAGCGTTTCCACAGGTAGCGGCGGGTGTCCGGAGCCCGGTCGCCGAGCAGCGCCTCAGCCGCCCACGGTCGGTACAGCAGCAGGCCGGAGAGCGTGAAGAAGATCGGCACGCCGATCTCGCCCCTGGACAGCACGCCGCCCAGGAACCCCGGGTCCAGCGCCGTCCCCGCCTCCATGGACACGTGGAACAGCAGGACGGCGAAGGCGGCCACGGCGCGCACGCCGTCGAGCGAGGTCTGGTGTCCTGAGACCACCGGCACCCCGCCCGAAGTAGAACCTGTTTCGGTCACGTTTCCGCATCCCTGGTGACGTCGGTCACTCGTCGCAATAACATACCGGCGAGTAGGTAGTTCGTTTCAGTACTTAACCACCCAAACAGGCGTCAGTGCACCTGCGCACATGGAGGGTCCATGAACCGGGTCGTCGTTGGCAGCGTCCTCATCGCCGTCGGGGCATTCCTCATCGTTCTGGCTCCCCTGGTGCGTCTCCAGGTCGCGCCCGCCTTCATGGCGGCCAAGGGCGACCAGTACAGCATCAGCAAGCTGCACGCGACGGGCGCCCAGTACTTCAGCATCCCGGACGGCAAGGTGCTGACCGCCGACCTCGACATCATCGTCACCACCCGCGGCGACGTGAAGGAGGCCAACGACGACCGCGTCGTCTGGGACGAGTTCACCGCCGTCAACGACGTCACCAACAGCAAGCCGGGCATCAACTTCAGCGAGCGGCGCAGCGCCTTCGACAAGCGCTCCGGCGTCGGCCTCAACTGCTGCGGCGCCAGCATCGACAAGGCCCCGGTGCAGCTCCAGGGCCAGATCTACAAGTTCCCGTTCGACGTGGAGAAGAAGACCTACCAGGTCTTCAACGCCAGCGCGGGCAAGGCGTTCGACGCCAGGTTCGTCGGCGAGGAGCAGGTCAACGGGCTGGCCACGTACAAGTTCGAGCAGACCGTCCCCGAGACCAGGACGCAGACGCTGAACGCGCCCGCCGCCTGGTTCGGCATGGGCACCTCGGGCGACGTGCAGCTGAACCGGTTCTACTCCGGCACCGTCACCTACTGGATCGAGCCCACCACCGGCGCGCCCGTCAAGCAGGAGCAGGTGCGCAACGAGGTGCTCAAGAGCCAGGACGGCATCGAGCGCTCCAAGGCGTTCGTGGCCACCGCCAAGATGACCGACGACACGGTCAAGGGCCTGGTCGACAGCGCCTCCGAGGGCAAGAGCCAGATCAACCTGATCAGGACCACGCTGCCGATCGTGCTCGGCGTGGTCGGGGTCGTCCTGCTCCTGGGCGGCCTGCTGCTCGCCCTGCGCGGCCGCCGGTCCGCATGAGCCAGGGCGTGGTCGCCCGGCCCTGGTCGCCCGCGCCCGCGCTGGCCCTGGTCAGGGCGGCCCGGCCGCGTCAGTGGCTGAAGAACCTGCTCGTCCTGGCCGCCCCCATGGCGGCCGGGGTGCTCGGGCAGCCGGGCCGCCTGCTCGCGGCGCTGCTCGTCCTGGCCGCCTTCTGCCTGGCCGCCAGCGGCTCCTACCTGCTGAACGACGCCTCCGACGTGGAGGCCGACCGGCTGCACCCGCGCAAGCGCCGCCGGGCCGTCGCCTCCGGCGCGGTGTCGGTGCGCACGGCCCGGGTGGCGGGCGTCGTCCTGCTGGTCCTCGCGCCCGCGGTCGCCGCGCTCACCGGCGGCTGGCAGTCGCCCGCGGTCGTCGCCGGGTACGTCGCCCTGACCCTGGCCTACACGGCCTGGCTCAAGCACCAGGAGGTCGTGGACCTCATCGCGGTCGCCGGATGCCACGTGATCAGGGCCTACGCCGGAGCCGTCGCCGTCGGGGTGCCGGTGACCGGCTGGTTCCTGGTGGTCGTCTCGCTGGCCGCGCTGCAGCTGGTGGCCGGCAAGCGCGAGGCCGAGCTGCGGTCGCGGGGCGTGTCGGGGACGCGGGCCACGCTGGCCGCCTACCCGGCCGCGTACCTGACGCACGTGCGGATCATGGCGTCCGGGGCGATGATCGTCACGTACTGCCTGTGGGCGCTGAACGCGCACGAGAACGTGTTCTACGGGCTCAGCATCGTCCCGTTCCTGCTCCTGGTGCTCCGGCACAACCTGCTGGTCGAGCGGGGCGGCGGCGAGGAGCCCGAGGAACTGGTGATCCGCGACCGGCCCACCCTCGTCTTCGCCGCCGCGCTGGTCGTCCTGGTGGGGCTCGGGATCTACGCGTGAGCACGTTCCTCACCGGCTGGGGCCGCACCTCGCCCACCCCCGCCGTGCTGCGCCGCCCGCGCTCCCTGGACGAGCTGCGCGACCTGGTCGTGGCCGCGCCGGGCCGCGGCGTCGTCGCCCGCGGGCTCGGCCGCTCGTACGGCGACGCCGCCCAGAACGCCGGCGGCCTCGTCCTCGACTGCACCGGCCTGGACGCCTGGAGCTTCGACGAGCGCACCGGCGTCGTGACCGCGGCGGGCGGGGTCAGCCTGCACGAGGTGATGACGGCGCTGGTGCCGCGCGGCTGGTTCGTGCCCGTGAGCCCCGGGACCAGGCACGTCACGGTCGGCGGGGCCGTCGCGGCCGACGTGCACGGCAAGAACCACCACCGCGACTCCTCCTTCGGCGCGCACCTGCGCTCGCTCACCCTGGTGACCGCCGACGGCGCCGCCAGGGTGCTGCGCCCCGGCGATCCGCTCTTCCGGGCGACCGTCGGCGGCATGGGCCTGACCGGGGTGGTGGCCGAGGCGACGTTCGGCTGCGTGCCCGTCGAGTCGTCCCTGATGCGGGTGGACGTACGGCGCACCGCCGACCTCGACGAGACGCTCGACGTCATGGCCCGCACCGACGACCGCTATCGCTACACGGTGGCCTGGATCGACCTGCTCGCCCGCGGCCGCCGGATAGGACGCAGCGTCCTGACCAGGGGCGACCACGCGCCGCGCGACGGGGACAAGGCGCCGCCGGTCTTCGCGCCGCGCGCCCGGCTGCACGCGCCGCCGTGGGCCCCGGACGGGCTGCTCAACGGGCTCAGCGTGCGCGCCTTCAACGAGCTCTGGTACCGCAAGGCGCCCGCGAGCGCGACCGTCACGCAGGGCATCGCGCCGTTCTTCCACCCGCTCGACTTCGTCGAGGGCTGGAACCGCATGTACGGCCCGCGCGGCTTCGTGCAGTACCAGTTCGTGGTGCCGTTCGGCGCGGAGGAGACGTTGCGCGGCATCGTCGGGTCGTTGTCGGCGCACGGGACGGTGTCGTTCCTGACCGTGCTCAAGCGGTTCGGTCCCGGTTCGGGCGGTTTCCTGTCCTTCCCCGTGCCCGGCTGGACCCTGGCCCTGGACATCCCGGCCGGTCAGCGCGGCCTGAGCGGGCTCCTGCGCGGCTTCGACGAGCGCGTCGCGCAGGCCGGAGGACGGGTGTACCTGGCCAAGGACGCCCGGCTGCGCGCCGACATGATGGCGGCGATGTACCCCGAACTGGAACGATGGCGGAGCATCAGGGACGAGGCCGACCCGGAGGGCCTGTTCCGCTCGGACCTGTCCAGGAGACTACGACTGTGACCACCACTTCTGACGCGACCCGGGCGGCCGCCGCTCCGGGGCGGGGGGCGTCGTGAGGAACGCGCTCGGGGCCGTGGACAGCGTGCTGCTGCTGGGCGGCCGGAGCGAGATCGGCCTGGAGATCGTCCGGCTGCTGGTCGGGCTGGGCGCGACCAGGGTCGTGCTGGCCGCCAGGGGCGAGCTCACGCCGCCGGCGGACCTCGCCGCCGAGGTGCACGTCCTGCCGTTCGACGCGCTGGACGTGGGGTCGCACGCCGCCGTCCTGGCCGGGGCCGTGAAGCTGGTGGGCGACCTCGACGTGGTGATCTCCGCGTTCGGCGTGCTCGGCAGCCAGGACGACTACGACGCCGACCCGGCCGCCGCCGCCGAGGCCGTCGCGGTCAACTACGGCGGCCACGTCTCCGTGGACCTGCACGCCGCCAGGGTCCTGCGCGAGCAGGGGCACGGCACCCTCGTGGTGCTCTCGTCGGTCGCCGGGGCGCGGGTGCGCAAGGCCAACTTCGTCTACGGCTCGGCCAAGGCCGGGCTCGACGGGTTCGCGCAGGGGCTCGGCGACGCGCTGCACGGGTCGGGCGCGCGCGTGCTGATCGTCCGGCCGGGCTTCGTGATCGGCCGGATGACGAAGGGCCTGCCCCCGGCTCCGCTGTCCTCGACGCCCCGCCAGGTGGCCCTGGCCACCGTGCGCGCGCTGCGCGAGGGCGCGTCGTCCGTGTGGGTGCCGCGGGCGCTCGGCCCGGCGTTCGGCCTGCTGCGCCTGCTGCCGCGGCCGCTCTGGCGGCGGCTGCCGCGCTAGGACGCGTTCCAAGCCGGAAGCCGACCGACGAAAGGTTCTAGAGTAGAACACGTTGCAGTTCGGCTGCGGCGCGGCTTATCGTCGGGCCATGCGGACACGGGTCACGGACATGTTCGGTATCGAGCTCCCGATCTTCGCCTTCAGCCACTGCAGGGA
>NZ_JBSFGJ010000196.1:0-16775 GCF_053596515.1 Nonomuraea sp. NPDC001684 | reverse complement strand
GCCGAGGATCCCGGCGCCGCGCGCCATGTCGTCCAGCCGGTCGATTCCGATCTCACGCATCGATCTTCTCCAGGTCCAGGTCGCCGACGGCCTTCACCCTGATCCGGGTGGCGTCGCCGGGCAGGTAGGCGAGCGGCAGCTCCTCCACGTCCACGATCCGCACGCTGCCCGCGCGGGCGCCCCCGCGCTCGGCGCGGATGATCGCCTCGCTCTTGGCCTCCTCCAGGATGCGCTCGCGGGGGCCGGAGAAGACCCGGTCCACCTCGCCGCCGACCTGGGCGATGGCCGCGCCGACCGCGTTGGCCACCTCGAAGTGCGCCGGGCGGCGCACGTCGTCGAAGCCGGGCAGCTCCTGGATGAGCACGCTGCCGCCGCCGACCAGCACGACGGGCAGCGGCGCGGACGAGGTGCGCATGCGGTCGACCGCCTCCGAGACGCGCTCGGCGATGAGCTTGAGCGGGCGCTGCGGGTCGACGTGCGCGACCCTGTCACGGTCGCCGATGTCTGCCAGCCCGGCGGCCACGGCCAGGTCGGTGGCGGTCAGCGTGCCGCCGCCGAACACCAGCGCCTCCTCGGTCAGCCGGTAGCCGACGCTGCGCGGGCCGGTGGTGCCGTCCTCGGCGACCAGCGAGCCGCCGCCGATGCCGATCGACAGCACGTCGGGGATGCGGAAGTTGGTGCGCACCTCGGCGACCAGCGCCTCGCCGGCGGCCTCGCGCGGGAACCCGCCGACCAGGATGCCCACGTCGGACGTGGTGCCGCCGATGTCCACCACCGCGCAGTCGGTCAGCCCCGACAGGTACGCCGCGCCGCGCATCGAGTTCGTCGGCCCCGACGCGAACGTGGCCACCGGGTAGCGGCGGGCCTGGTCCACGTCCATGAGGGTGCCGTCGTTCTGGGACAGGAACAGCGGCGCGTCAATCCCGGCCACCCGCAGCGCCTCGCCGAAGGCGGCCACGGTGCGGTCGGCCAGCGGGCGCAGGGCGGCGTTCACGATCGTGGCGTTCTCCCTGGCCAGCAGGCCGACCCGGCCGATCTCGCAGGACAGCGACAGGTGCACCTCGGGGCCCAGCTCGGCGGCCAGGATCTGCGCGGCCTCGCGCTCGTGGGCGTCGCTGACCGGGGAGAACACCGAGGAGATCGCGACCGTGCGCAGGCCGCGCCGCCTGATGTCGGCGGCGACGCCGCGCAGCTCGTCCGGGTCGAGGGGGGAGATGGGGGCGCCGTCGTACTCGCAGCCGCCGTGGCACAGGTAGACCGCGCCCTCGACCGCCTGGCGCAGGCGGTCGGGCCAGTCCACCAGCGGCGGCAGCGCGGCGGTGGCGGGCAGGCCGAGCCGGACGGCCGCGACCGGCTCCAGCCGGGCGGCCTCCACCAGGGCGTTGACGAAGTGGGTGGTGCCGATCATCACCGCGGACACCCGGGTGGCGCCCAGGCCGGCCAGGGCCGCGGCGACGCCGCCCGTGACGTCCGCGGTGGTGGGGGACTTGACGGTGGCCAGCACCTGGCCGTCGTCGCCGATGAGGGCGGCGTCGGTGTTGGTGCCGCCCACGTCGATGCCGATACGCATGAAGGAGGACTCTCTTCTGGACGGTGAGCGCGGGGCCGCGCGCTTCTCGGACGGTGAGCGCGGGCTGCGCGACTCTCGGACGGTGAGCGCGTGGCCGCGCGATTCTCAGACGGTGAGCGCGGGCCGCTCGACGGGGACCTCGCGGGTGCCGCGGACCAGGCCGAGCCGGCCCGCGACGACGTAGCCCAGGCCCGCGAGGATCAGGGAGTTCAGGGCGGGGATGCCGATCCACTGGTAGTGGTCGCTGAGCCAGCCGACCAGCGCGGCGGCGGCCCAGATGACCAGCGTGGCGGGCACCCACGTCGGCTCGGTCTCGGGGAGCGTGCCGGTGGCGCGCGAGGCGTCCAGCACCGGGCGCCAGCGGCGCACCACGAAGTACTCGGCGACCATGATCCCGGCGACGGGGGGCGTGATGACGCCGAGGATCAGCAGGAAGTCGGTGAAGCGCTCCAGGATCCCGGCGGCGGCCAGCACGCTGCCCAGGACGCCGATGCCGATGGTGACGGCGACCCGGTTCAGTCGCACCCCGACCGTGGACTCCACGGCGTTGAGCAGGCCGAGCGCGGCGGAGTACAGGTTCCAGTTGTTGATCTTCACGGTGGCCGAGATGAGGACGATGACGCCGATCACGCCGGAGGAGGCCGTGATGATCGCGATCACGTCCGAGGACTTGACCGCGTAGGCCAGCAGCACGCCGGCCAGGCCGAGCACGTACTCGCCGAGGGAGATGCCGACGAGGGTCTGCTTGACGACGTCGCCGGTGTTGCGGTTGAACCTGGTCATGTCGGGCGTGGTCACCGCGCCGATGATGTAGGAGCCGGCCACGATGGTGGCGCCGGTCGCGATGCTGATCGGCTCGCCGAACGGCGGCGAGGCCACCAGCGACCCCAGGTCATGTCGCGAAATTTCCACCCACATCGCCCAGCCGGCCAGGCCGAGGAACGCCGGCACGGTGATGAACGCCGTCATCCCCATCGCCTTGAACCCGCGGATGACCAGCAGCGTCACGCCGATGCCGGCGATCATGGCCCACGCCCAGAGCGGCAGCCAGGACATGATCGAGTGCAGGCCCGAGGCGAACACCGCGGTCTGCACGCCGAACCAGCCGAACAGGCTCAGGGCGATGATCACGCCGATGATCGTGGAGCCGTACCGGCCGAAGCCGGTCCAGCGGGCCAGCATGGAGGTGGACAGGCCCTCGCGCATCCCGGCGATGCCGACGAAGATGCACACCACCTCCAGGATCACCGAGCCGAGCGTGAACGCCCAGAACGCCCCCCAGAACGACAGTCCGGCGCCGAGCGTGGCGCCCAGCAGGAACTGCGTCAGGTCGGAGAGCTGGCCGAACCGCTGCACGGCCACGTTGAACCAGGAGTAGCGGGCGGCCTGCGGCACCCGCTCCAGGGGGTAGTCGGAGTCGGTCATGGTGGTCTTCCTTCGCGTCGGGGGGTCGTGGCGGGGGCTCACGAGCGGGGGCTCACGAGCAGGCGGTCACAAGGCTGGTCGTAGGGCCGGTCAGAGAGCCGGTCAAAGGTCAGAGAGCCGGTCAAAGGTCAGAGAGCCGGTCGAAGGGCGGGCGGTCACAGGAGCGAGGGCGGCCCGGCGGCGCGGGCGCGCAGCCGGACGAACGGGCCGGGCAGGTAGGCGAGCGGGATCTCCTCCACCCCGATGACCCGCACCCGCCGCGGATCGGCCCCGGCGCGGACGGCCGCCGCCCTGGCCTCCTCCGCGACCGGTTCGAGCGCCGCCGCCAGCGCCGAGCGGTCCGGCAGGCGGACGATGCGCTCGTACTGGCCGCCGACCGGGCTGACCGCCGCGCCGATGGCGCCGGCCGCCGGCCCGTGCTCGGGATGCCGCCCCTCCGGCACGGCGTGCTCACCGCCGCCCACGACCACGAGCGGCAGCAGCCCGGCGCCCGGCTGCAGCCGGTCCACGGCCTCGGCCAGCTCGGTCGGGTCGACCGGCCGCGGCACCCTGATCAGCCCGGGGATGCGCAGCCCGACGGGCACGCCGCCGATGTCCGCGCCGCCCACGGCCTCCTCCGGATAGCCGCCGGTCAGCACGCCGACCCGGACGCGGGTGGCGCCCACGTCGGCGACCACCGCGTCACCGAGCCCGGTCAGCGCGCCGGCGCCGCGCAGCACGCTCGCCGGGCCGCTGCCCAGGCTGAGCCCGGGATGGCGGGCCAGGTGCTCCAGGCTCATCAGCGTGCCGTCGCCGCGGGTCACGAACACCGCCGCCCCCGGGCACAGGCCCGCCAGCGCGGTGGCCAGCCCGCCGGAGACCGCGCCCGCGAACCCCGACAGGGCGGCGTCCAGCACGGTCGCGTTCTCGCGTTCCAGCAGGCCGAGCGAGCCGAGGTCGGCCGACAGCGCGATCGGCACGCCCTCGCCCAGCTCCGCCCGGACGATCTCGGCCGCCTCGCGCTCCTGCTCGCCGTCCAGGGGCGAGAACAGGCCCGCGACGGCGACGGCCTGCGCGGTGCCGGCCACGCCCGCGGCGAAGCGGGCCACGGCGTCGCGGTCGAGGGGCGTGCGGTCCTCGCGGTCGAGGCCGCCGCCGCCGTCCACGACGGCGGTGCCGGCGTTCACCGCGGCACGCAGGTCGGGCGGCCAGCCGGACAGCGGGCGCACCGCGGTCGCCGACACGCCCGCGATGCGCAGCACGGCCACCTTGCGCAGCCCGGACCGCCTGGTCACGGCGGTGGCGGCGCCACGCAGGCCGACGGCGACCTGGGCCGGCTCGCCGTCCATCGGCAGGCGGGCCAGCGCGGCGCGCACCCCGGCCACCGGGTCGCCGGGGATCGACGCGATCTTGACGGTGGCCAGCACCCGGCCGTCGTCGGCGACGACGGCCGCGTCGGTGTTGGTCGGCCCGACGTCCACCCCGGCTCTCACGCTCCCACCTCCCGTCCGGCGGGCCCGGAAGGCCCGGAAGGCTCGGAAGGCTCGGAAGACCCGGTGGACGCGGTGGGGGAGGGGCTGAAGGCCGTGCCCGCCGGGGTTTCCGGCGTCGCGGGGACGGGGGGCGCCTGCGGTGGGGGAGGGGTGGGAAGTCCGGTGAGACCGAACGCGGCGGGCCCGGCCAGCCGCAGCCCCTCGGGGGTGTGCCAGACCGGGTCGCAGGGGACGCGCACCACGCTGACCCGCAGCCCGTACCGGACCTGCTCGGCCTGCACGACCTCGCCCGTACGCGTGTCCAGCATCGCGATCACGTCGGGCACCACGGCCAGCGGCACGCCGTCCTCGACGACGGCCAGGAACTCGCTGCCCGCCTGGACGCGCACCAGCCGCCCCTGGTCGTACCCGAGCCCTTCGACCAGGATCGACCCGGCCGTCTCGGCGACCTTGCCGGTGACCAGCGGGTCGGGCAGCCGCGTCCCGAGGCGCACGGCCCGGGTGACGGATCCGAGCGCGGTGGCGCCGGCCACCTGGTCGCCGCGCATGATGTACTCGCTGGTCGCGACCTGGCCGCCGAACGCCTCCAGCGACGCCCGTACCAGCCGTTCCAGCCAGCCGCCGGTCACCCGGTCGACGACGACGGTCCGGCCGCGCTCGTCGCACAGCACGGCCGGGGTGGGCGCGATGCCGCGCAGCTGCATCACCGTCTGGTCCATGCGGGGGAAGGCGCGGCTCATCCCGTCGGCGTCCACCAGCGGCAGGCCGACGCGGGCCGCCCAGGCCACCGCCAGGCAGCCGTTCGCGCCGCCGATCTCGCTGGCCAGCACCGCGCCGACGGGCGCGCCGTACAGCTCCTCGATCTTGTCGCGCAGGTAGACGGGCTCGTCGGTGCCGCCGACGCGCTCGGACATGACGGCCGAGGAGCCCGCGGTGCCCACGGGCATGACGAGCAGCTCGGGGTCCAGCTCGGCGGGCTGCACGACGCGTACCGGCCCGTGGTCCTCCAGCGCCTGCAGCGCCGCGGCGCGGGCGATGGTCACGGGACCGCCGCCGCCCGAGCCCAGCACGGCGCAGCCGCGGGCGAAGGCGGGCAGCAGCCCGGTGTCGATGTCCATGCTGTCGAGGTTACGAAGCCGCAGGTCAAGCCCGGATGTTCCAGCCGCACCTTTTTGCCGGGCTTCGTGTGCCGATGGCACACTGATGGCATGTTCCTGCTGGAAGAGCTGCGTCCGCTGGCCGGGCCGGAGGCGCCGGCGGCCGCCTCCGGCGTGCGCCTGGTGGAGGACCTGGGCGGGATCGCGGGCCAGCCGCCGGGGTCGGTGCTGGTCCTGACCGGCGCGGCCTCCCGGCAGGCGGCCGGCTACCGGCTCGACGTCGCGCTGCGCGACGCCGCCGCGGCCGGCGCCGTGGCGCTCGTGCTCACCGCGGAGGCCGGGCGGGCCCTGGAGGCCCTGGAGGCCGCGGTGGACCGGAGCGCCGCCGCGCTGGCCGAGCGGGGCGGGGTCGCGCTGCTGGCGGCCGCCGGCGGCGACCTGGCGGAGCTGGTGGTGGCCCTTGACCGGGCCATCGCGGGCGACGCCGCCGAGGCGCTGGTCCGTACGGCGCGCGCCGCGGAGGCCGTGGCGGGGGCGGGCGGCGTCCCCGAGCGCATCGCCGAGGCGGCCGGCGTGGCTCTCGGCCGTCCCGTCCGGGCCGACGGCGGCGCGTTCACCGCCCAGGCCGGCGGGCCCGCCGGGACGCACTTCGACCGGGCCGCCGGGATCGTGCTCAGGGTCGCCGCCCTGGCCGCCGCCGCGGGCCCGTCCGACGAGCTGCCCGGACGGTCCCGCGCCCAGCTCCTCACCGAGCTGCTGGTCGCCCCCGAGAACCAGGCGCAGGAGCTGGCCCCCCGCGCCAGGGCCCTCGGCCTGCCGATCGACGACTGGCACGTCGTCCTGCGCCTGGAACCCGCGAAGGACCCCGCCAAGACCCCGGACGCCGCCACCGACGGCCCGGCCGACGGCGGCCAGGAACGCTACGCCCTGCTGGAGACCGCCGCCTCGCGGGCCGTGCGCGCGGCCCGCGAGCTGGGCGGCGCCGCCTGGAACGCCGCGCTCGCCGGCGACGCGCTGATCGTGGTCCGCAGCCAGCGGCGCGACCAGGGCAGGGCGGGCCTGCGCGAGGCCGTGCGCGACGCCGCCCGCCTGCTCGATCGGGTCCGCCCGCCGGGCGCCGAGCTGCGCTGCGGGGTCAGCACCGCCCACCAGGGCCTGGTCGGCCTGCGCACCTCCGCCTCCGAGGCGCGTACGGCCCTGCGCCGCAGCACCCTGCCGCTGGCCACCTACGACCTGGCCGGCCTCGACCGGATGCTGGAGGAGTGGTACGCCTCCGACGCCGCCCAGCACGCCGTCAGGGAGCTGCTGCAACCGATCCTCGACCTCGGCGGCGAGCGGGCCGCCCACCTCCTGGCCATCCTGCGCGCCTACCTCGACCACAACGGCTCGCCCGCCCGCGCCGCCGAGGAGCTGCACCTGCACCGCAACGCCGTCAGCAGGAACGTGCGCCGCATCGAGACCCTGCTCCAGGCCGACCTCGCCGACCCGCGGCAACGCCTGGCCCTCCAGCTGGCCTGCCGCGCGGCCTCCTCCCGCTGAACGACGGCCCTCCAGGACCCCGCTCCCGGGCCGCCTGGTGAACGTCGGCGGCCACCGCCTGCACCTGCGCTGGGCGGGGTCCGGCGGCCCGGTGGTGGTGCTGGAGGCGGGCCTGGTCGAGTCGAGCGCGAGCTGGGAGGTGGTCCAGCGGCGGCTGTCGGCCGGGCTGCGCGTGTGCTCCTACGACCGGGCCGGATACGCCTGGAGCGAGGAGGGTCCAGGGCCGCGAACGGCGGGCCGCGCGGCGGGGGAGCTGCGCGCGCTGCTCGCCGCCGCGGGCGAGCCCGGCCCGTACGTCCTGGCCGGGCACTCCTACGGCGGCCAGATCGTCCGGCTGTTCGCCGCCCGGTACCCGGACGTGACGGCGGGCCTGGTGCTGATCGACGCCACCGACGAGGAGGCGGTGACGGCCGTGCGGGTGTCCCGGCCGCTGATTGCCGCCCAGCTCACCGCGAACCAGGCGCTGGCCAGGATCGGCCTGCTCCGGCTGGCCGGGGATCTCCTGGTGCCCGGCGACGCCACCCCGGCGGCGCGCGCCGCCGCCCCCGTCGTCTACGGGCCGGGCAGCATGGCCGCGGCCAGGGCCGAGGCGTGGGCCTTGCCGGACAGCGCGCGGGAGGTCGCCGGGACGGCGGAGGGGCCGGGGGGGCCGCCGGTCGTGGTCGTCATCCCGTCCGGCGGGCCGCGCAGCGCCCTCGACCAGGCCCGGCGGGTGGCCGCCCGGTCCACGCGCGGGCGGGTGGTGGTGGCCGGCACCTCCGAGCACTACGTGCAGTATCGGCAGCCTGATCTGGTCGTCACGGCGATTCGGGACGTCGCCGCCTCCACAGAAAGGTGAAACTGGGTCTTGCCGGTCGGGTCAAGTCGGCTTTCAATGATCGGGATACCGGTGATCCTGGAGGAGCCGATGCGTGGCTTGAGGGCGTCCGCAGTCATCCTGATGATCGTCGTCTCGACGTTCCTCGCCTCCGGGCCGTCGTCGCTGCCGGCGGTGGCGGGGCCGGCCGACCCGGAGCCGGCGTCGCTGGTCACGCTCTCCGTGCCCGACAGGGCCGCGATGGAGCGGCTGGTCGCCTCCGGCGCCGACCTGACCGAGCGGGTCCGTCCGCAGGCCGACGGCAGCGTCCAGGTGGACGCCGTGCTCACGGCCGGCAAGCTCGCCGAGCTGAGGGCGATCGGCGTGGGCCTGGCGTCCGGCACGCCGCCCGCCGCCCGGCAGGCGCCGTCCGCCACCGCCGCGCAGGACCAGATCGTCATCGAACGGGCCGTCTGGTACAAGTCCCGCGACGGGTACTTCCTGTCGGTCGAGGCCAGCAGCAGCGCGGGCGAGACGGCGGCCCTCACCGCCACCTGGACGGGCCGCGGCGGCGCCACCGGCCAGGTCGCGATGGTCCCGTACGTCGACGCCGGCGCCTACCTGGGCCACCAGTTCAGCACCCCCGCCCCGGTGCCGGCCGAGCCGCAGCGCGTCACGGTCACCTCGGCGATCGGCGGCACGGCCGAGGCCCGCGTCCTGGAATGGCCCGACGGGGACCGTCCCGACCACCAGGCGCCGGGCTACCAGAAGGACTTCGTCACCCAGTACATGCCGCCCGCCCAGCTCAACGAGCGCATCCAGGCGCTGCACCGGCGGTACCCGTCGCTCACCGACGTCATCCCGCTGCCCAACCTCACCAACGGCTACCGCCGCCACGCCCAGGCGCTGATCGGCACGCCGCCCGGCGCCGCGATCGTGGTCACCTCCGACGCCTACGGCTCCGAGGGCGGCAACGACCTGTCCGTCGAGCTGGCCGCCCCGGGCGCGCCGGACCGGCCGCTCCAGGTGAGCGTGGCCCGCAAGCAGGTCACGGTGAGCCTGGCCACCGACGGCTCCGGCACGCCGGTCAGCACCGCCGCCCAGGTCGTCGCCGCGATCAACGCCGCGCCGGGCACCGGGCTGAAGGCCGCCGCCTACCGCACCGACCCCGGCGCCGGCGTCATGGCCGCGGCCGCCGCCACCCGGCTCACCGACTCCCTCAAGGCGCCCGCCGACGTCTCCCGCAAGCCCATGCGGGTGCTGGCGCTGCGCGTCGGCGTCCACCGTGACGGCTCGCGCACCGGCGTGCTGGCCTACGCCCAGGAGCACGCCAGGGAATGGGTGGCGCCGCTGGTCACCGTCGAGGCCGCCGAGCGGCTGCTGCGCAACTACGCCCACGACGCCGCCACCCGCAGGCTGCTGCAGCGCACCGACATCTTCATCGTCCCCACCGTCAACCCCGACGGCGCGAACTACAGCTTCTACGACTTCAACGGCCAGCGGAAGAACATGACCAACCACTGCCCGGCCGCGCAGTCCGACCCGGCGCAGCGCAACACCTGGGGCGTGGACGTCAACCGCAACTACGCCGTCGGCTCCCTGTCGGACGGCTACTTCGGCGCCTCGGCCAACTGCCAGAGCGGCACGTACGCCGGTCCGGCCGAGCACTCGGAGCCGGAGAGCCGCAACGTGATGTGGCTGGCCGAGACGTACCGCAACATCCGGTTCGCCATGAACGTGCACAGCTACGGCGGGTACTTCATGTGGCCGCCCGGGGCGTACAAGCTCGACGGCCGTGTGGCGCTGCCCAGGCCGAGCGCCCAGGAGGAGGCGTACTTCATGCGCTCGGCCCGCACGATCGAGCAGGCCATCGCCGCCGAGCGCGGCACGGTCATCTGGCCGCAGCAGACCGGGCCGGTGACCGACGTGCTCTACTCGGCGGCCGGCAACTCCGCCGACGAGCTCTGGTACGACCACGGCGTCTACGGCTGGGACTTCGAGGTCGGCGCCGACCTGTGGAACCCGACCGCGCGGACGTGGGAGGGCGTGGGCTTCCAGCCGCCGTTCGAGGAGGGGCACGCCGAGGCGATGGAGTTCGCCGCGGGCCTGATCTCGCTGGTGGGGGTGGCGGCCGACTACCGGAGGCCGTGACCGTCGCGCGGCTCATGCCCAGGTCATGGCGTTCGCGGGGGCCGGGAATGCCCGCGCGTTGCCCGGGGTTTACATACGGACACCCCGCGACAGTGACCTGGGCTTTTGCCCATATTGGGGTCGCTTGCCTGGGGTTTACGGTTCAGGGGTAGATCTTTGCCCGTTTTAGGGTGTTTGGTTTGCGTTTGTCCGTTTCTTGGGTTAGTGTCTACCTATTGGCGGGTGAGTGACCCATCTGGGTCCGCCCCCATTGCGCTCCACGTAGCGACCGATGGCGTTTGTGCCCGGCTACGGCCTTCATGTCTTGTCTGAGTCAAGCGAGCGCATGCCCCCCTGATGATCGATGTCACCAAGGAGACTGCTGATGACTGCTCGCCTGCGTTCTTTCGCCATGCTTTCCGCCGCTGCTCTGTCGGCGCTGACGATCGGTGCCGCCGCTCATCCCGCGAGCGCTGATGCGGATGTGAACGGTCAGGGTGTGCTGGCCGGTTCGACGACCGCCTCGTACTTCTGGGACGACTCCTCGGGTCGCGCCGGTGACACGGGTCTGCCGGCGGCCGGCAAGCCGATGCAGAAGGGTCTGGCGGCTTCGCCGTCGTGGCCGCTGATGACCGAGGGTTACGTGGTCTACCAGGGTAAGAAGCTGCCGTTCTTCGTGGGTGACCGTGGTCCTGGTGACCCCTCCAGTCGTGGGGTGATGCTGGACCTGGACGCCAAGACGTTCGCGGAGCTGACCGGTGGCCGGTTCAATCCGGAGACGCTGGGTGTGGACGGTGTGAAGGGCGAGGGTCACATCAAGATCCAGTACGTGGTCACCAAGTGGGGTGACGGTGTGGGCAGGAAGGCCGCTCCGGTGGCGTTCGACACGGGTGCCTGGCGTCAGCAGGACACCGGCACGGCTCCGGTGTCGGTCAAGAAGTAACACGCGCGTGCGAGTGAAGGGCGTTCCCATCGGGGGACGCCCTTCTCGCATGTCAAGGAACGGCAAACGCCGCCCCGCCCGCCCGCCATACTGGTTCGTCTGAACACTTGGAGTAACGGGCGGTGACCATAAGTGATGGAGGCGGGGCCCGACGAGGCGCTCAATTTCGCCGTCCTGCGCGTGCGCGGCCCCGAGGGGGCCGTGGCGGGCGCGGGCTTCCTCATCGCGCCCGACCGCGCCCTCACCTGCGCGCACGTCGTCTCCGGCGCCCTGGGCCACGGCGACGGCCCGCCGCCGCCGGACGCCTGGGTCACCGTCGAGCTGCCCTTCGCCGGCGACCCCGCGCCCGTGCGCGCCCACGTCGAGCACTGGGTCCACACCGCCGCCGACGGCTCGGGCGACATCGCCGTCCTGCGCCTGGACGCCGCGCCCCCGGGCGGGCGCCCGCTGCGCATGGCCGAGCCGCGCAGCCTGTGGGGCCACCGGGTCGTCGTCGCCGGGTTCCCGCCCGGCCTGCGCGGCGGCGGCTGGCACACCGGGCGGCTGCTCGGCGGCACCCAGCAGGGCTGGCTCCAGTGCGCCCCCGACGACCCCCGCGGCGTGCCGATCGAGAGCGGCTTCAGCGGCAGCCCCGTCTGGGACGTCGAGCTCGGCGACGTCGTCGGCATGGTGGTCGCGGCCCAGCCCGGCGGGCCCCGCCAGGCGTTCGTGATCCCCACCCGGTCGCTCACCCGCGCCGTCCCGGCCCTGGCCGCGACCGTACGGCCGGCCTCGCCGTTCCGCGGGCTGTCGGCCTTCCGCGAGGGCGACGCCGCCGTCTTCTTCGGCCGCGACGTGGAGACCGCCCGGATCGCCCGCCTCCTCCAGCCCCATCCCGAGGTCACGCTCACCGGCCCGTCCGGCTGCGGCAAGTCGTCGCTGGCGCTGGCCGGGGTCGTGCCCGCCATGCGCCGCCAGGGCTGCCAGGTCGTCGTCCTGCGGCCCTCGGCCGTGCGGTCCTGGCCCGATGCGCTCGCCGCCGAGCTGGCCGCCCTGTCGCACCCGGGCCTGACCGGGGCCGACGCGCTGGCCAGGGCCGACGCGCTGCGCGAGCCGCTGCGGAACGGCCGGCTGCCCGACGTCGTCGCCCAGGTCCTGCGCGACACCGGCGCGACCGGCCTGCTGCTCGTCGTCGACCAGGCCGAGGAACTGCTGGTCGGCGACCCCGAGCAGGCCGACGACGCGGCCGTGGTGCTGGCCGCGGCCCGCGCCTGCCCGGCCGTGCGGGTGCTGTTCACGCTGCGCGCCGACTTCCTGCCCGCCGCCCTGTCCCACCCCGCGCTCGGCGGCGCGCTCGGCCGCGAGACCTACGGGCTCACCCCCATGACCCGCGACCAGCTCCGGCAGGCCGTCGAGGCGCCGCTGGACGCCGTCCCCGCCGTGACGTACGACCCCGGCCTGGTCGACCGCATCCTGGGTGACGCCGGGGGCGCGCCCGGCGCTCTGCCGCTGATCGGCTTCCTGCTGGACCGCCTCTGGCACGAGCAGGAGGGCGGCCGCATCACCCACACCTCCTACGAGGCGTGCCGCGGCGTGCGCGGGGCCCTGGGCGCGCAGGCCGAGCAGGTCTGGGCGGCGTGCGTGCCCGAGGAGGACACCGCGGCCGGGGAGGAACTGCTGTCCCGGCTCGTCCGGGTCACCGCCGGGGCGCACGCGCCGCTGCGCCGCCGGGTCACCCGCGAGGAGGCGGGGGAGCAGCGCTGGCGGACCGCCGGCCGGCTGGCCGCCGGGCGGCTGCTCGTCATGGACACCGGCGCGGACGGCCGCCAGACCGTCGAACTGGCCCACGAGGCGCTGATCACCGAATGGCCGCGGCTGGCCGGGATCGTCGCCGCCGACCTGAAGTTCCTCGAATGGCGCGACCTGCTCCACCAGGACATGGGCCGCTGGCGGCAGGCCGGGCGCGCCCCCGACCGGCTCCCCGGCCCGCCCGAGCTGGCCGCCGCCGCCCGCTGGCTCGCCGAACGGCCCGCCGACCTGACCGAGGACGAGCACGACTACCTGCGCCAGGGCCGCCGCCGTCAGCGACGCCGCACGCTGCGCCGCCGGAGCGCGATCACCGGCGCGGGAATGGCGCTGCTGACGGTCCTCTCGCTGGTCGCCTGGACGCTCTACCAGGGCCGGATCGGCGAGCAGCGGGCCGCCGAGTCCCGCTCCCGCGCCCTGGCGGGCGCCTCGGCCGACCTGGCGGAACGCGACCCCGAGCTGTCGTCGCTGCTCGCCGTCGGCGCCTACCGCGCGGCCCCCACCCAGGAGGCCAGGGCCCAGCTCCTGCAGCGCTACGTCGAACACCGGTACACCAAAGGCGTGGCCACGGGCGCGCTCGGCTCCATCACCGCCGCCGACGCCAGCGACGACGCCCGCGTCCTGCTGGCCACCACCACCTCCGCCGCCGGCCGCGCCACGCTGTTCACCCGCGGCCCCGACGGCCGCTACCGGCCCGCCCACCTGCCCGACCGGGGCGGCACCAGCCGGCCCGCCGTCTCCGCCGACGGCGGCCTGATCGCCTACGCCCTCGACGACGGCGGCATGGTCTGGCACCGCGTCGACCCGCGCGACGGCGAGCTGCTCGACCAGGGCCACGTCCTGCCCCGCCAGGACCGGCCCGCCCCGGCCGGCGAGCTCGCCGCCGACGTCAGGGCGGACGGCGACGACGGCTGGATCGTCACCGCGGGCCCGAAGAAGCTCGTGCTCCAGTCGCTCGGCGCCACCGGCACCCCCCGCACCTGGGTGTACGACCTGCCCGCCGACCTGGTCCGGTTCGGCCCCGACGCCACCACCCTGGTCGTCCGGGAGAAGGGCGTGGCCAAGGTGTACAGCAGCAAGGGCAGCCCGGTGTGGCGGCAGCTGACCATCCGCGAGCTCGGCCCGGCCGACGGCCTGGCCGTCTCCGGCGACGGCGCCACCGCCGTGACCTGCCGGACCAGCGACGACGGCCGCGCCGCCACGTACACGGGCTTCGCGGTGCGCGACGGCGAGCGACTGGGCGGCTTCCAGGCCGGACGCCCGTGCGGCGCGTTCGTCGTCGACCGCGAGGGAAGGCGCGTGGCCGAGCAGGGCGCCGCCGGCTGGGAGCTGGTCGACCTGGCCGGCGGCCGCGCCCTGTCGCGCGCCTGGATCGACGCCCAGACCAGTGCCGCCCCGGTCGCGCTGGTGGGCGCGCCCGGCGCGCAGGAACTGCTCACCAGGTCGCCCGACACCCTGGTGCTGACCGCGTTGCGCGACGGCGAGCAGCTCATCGGCAACCCGGCGCTGCTCCAGGGCGGCACCCGGATGGTCGCCCAGGCCGACGGCGGCGCCCGGCTGCGCCTCATGGAGACCGGCGATCCGCAGCGCACCCTGGCCGACGTCTCCCGCGCCAAGAGCCCGAAGGGCCTCGACGCCGACGGCGACCCCGTCGCGGACGAGTCGGGACGCCTGCTCGCCGACGCCGTCGCCCCGACCAGGGTCGCCGTCCGCGCGCTGCCCTCGCTGTCCCCCCTCGCCGAGGTCACCACCGCCCGGCCGCCCGAGGGCACGCAGCTGACCTACTTCTTCAAGGACGGCGACCTGTTCACCGTCGCCGGCCGCCGCCTGGAGCGCTGGGAGCCGGCCACCGGCCGCCGCAAGAGCGCCTTCGACGTCGCCGGCCCCGGCGCGGTCGTCACGGAGGTGCAGGTCAGCCCGTGGAGCGACGGCCACCTGATGGTCGCCGTGCAGGGCGCCGACCATCTGCGCACGATCGACCTGCGTACCGGCGAGGAGGTCAAGGACCGGCGGCTGACCGTGGGCGCCGACGTCGTCAGCGGGTTCGTCTTCGACCGCACGGGCACCCACCTGCTGCTGTTCCGCAGCGGCATGCTGCCCGAGGTGTGGCTCACCCACCCGCTCAGGAAGGTGCTCGGGCCGCTGCGCTCGTCGGGCGAGAACATCCGCGGCGGCGAGCGCATGACCTCGATCATGCCGGAGAACGCGGGCCGGCTGTTCCTGTTCCGCGAGCGGGAGATCAGCGTCTACGGGCTCGGCGGGACCGGGGTGTCCTACGAGGAGGGCTACACCTTCCGCCAGGCCCAGGACTTCCTCGACATCTCGCCCGACGGCTCGCTGCTGCTGCGCCTCAAGGGCGGCGACGGCGCCACGGGCTACTCCACCGACCTGCTCCGGCTCGACCCCGGCAGCTGGCGGGCGCGGCTGTGCGAGGTGTTCGGCCGCCGTCTCACGCCGGGCGACCGGCAGCAGGTGCCGATCGCCCTGCCGGACGCGGTCTGCTGACCGTCACGGCTTGCGCCCGACCCCGCCCAGGAAGGTGTGGTACGTGATGCCCAGGGCCGGCCGGTAACCCGGCTCCGGCCGCCACTCGGCCAGCGGCACCAGGCCCGGCTCCAGCAGCTCCAGGCCGTCGAAGAAGCCGCGGATCTCCTCGCGGGTGCGCCAGCGCCCGGTGCCCATGGTGTCGTTGAACAGCCGCTCGGCCTCGAACGCCTGCCGCGACACCTCCGGGCGCTCCTCCATCGGGTTGTGGAAGTGCGAGACGGCGACGTGGCTGCCGGGCGCGAGCCGTCCGACCAGGCGCGCGGCGATGCCGGCCGGGTCCTCCTCGTCCGACAGGTGGTGCAGGATCCCGAACAGCAGCAGGCCCACCGGCTCGTCGAGGTTGAGGAGCTGCCTGGTCTCGGGGTGGTCGAGGACGTCGTCGGGGCGGCGGATGTCGGCCTCGATGACGGTGGTGCTGTCGTCGACGGCCAGCAGGGCCCGGCCGTGGACCAGCACGATCGGGTCGTGGTCGACGTAGACCACCCGGCAGCCCGGCGCGGCCGCGTGGGCGATCTCGTGCACGTTGCCCTGCGTGGGCAGCCCCGACCCGATGTCCAGGAACTGGCGGATACCGGCCTCGACGACCAGGTCGCGGACGACGCGGGCCAGGAAGTCCCGGTTCGACCGGGCCGCCTGCGGGGCGTCCGGGGCGATCCGCAGCGCCATCTGGGCCACCTCGCGGTCGATCTCGAAGTTGTCCTTGCCGCCGAGCATGTAGTCGTAGACCCGGGCGACGCTGGGCTTGGTGGTGTCCACGCCGAGGGCGGGCGCGTCCTGCTCGTCGTCGGCCACGGTCGGCTCCTTCGGTTGCGTCGGGCGAGTCCGGCTGGCGTGATCATACGTCCAGGGACGCGGAAAAATCAGGCCCGGGCCGGGCCGTACGGGCTACGGGATTCCGGCGGCCCGCGTTGACATGATGACCCCATGACGATCGAACCACTGGCCCCGGACACCCTGCTCACCACCACCCGCAGCGTGCGCAGGCGCCTCGACCTGTCCCGCCCGGTCCCGGCGGAGCTGGTCCGACAGAGCCTGGAGGTCGCGCTCCAGGCGCCGAGCGGCGGCAACCGGCAGGGATGGCACTGGATCGTGGTCACCGACCCCGAGCGGCGCAAGGTGATCGGCGACTACTACCGGCGGTCGTGGAACAGCTACCACACCTCCGACGGCTCGGCCCGCTCGATGTTCCGGGACGACCCGGCGCGCGCGGCCGTCCAGGAGCGCGTCAGCGGCAGCGCCGCCTACCTGGCCGAGCACATGGGCGACGTCCCGGTGCTGGTGATCGGCGCGATCGAGCTGCCCGGCGGCCGCCTGCCCGAGGGCAACCAGGCCGGGCTGTGGGGCTCGCTGCTGCCCGCCGCGTGGAGCTACATGCTCGCCGCTGGTGATAGTGGGACTGGGCGGCGCGACGTGGTGGGCCTCGTCGACCACGAGCACGTCGAAGGCGAATCGGCGGGCGCTGCCTGGCTGT